>CAXMOW010000012.1:48161-48466 GCA_964195235.1 uncultured Acidimicrobiia bacterium
GGGCCGATACGCGTCCGGATGCCAACTGATCGATTTCATGGAGCAGGCTTAGCGCCTCGTCTGGAAGAACAAATGAGAACGACCGTCCACCCGCTTCTGTTACAGGGAGGGCACGACGATTCGCACCTCGACGGAGCTTCTGCTGCAACCACCACTCGGTGTGTGACAAGTCCGACGGAGGGTTCCGTCTCCTCAACTCGTCCCAATGGAAGTATGGATCGGTGACGGTTTGCTCGTTTAGGATGGCACCGAGTCGATCTCTGTTCATTTCTTTGAGCAGAGTGTCAAAAGGCGGGGGTTTTCTT
>CAXMOW010000013.1:0-46560 GCA_964195235.1 uncultured Acidimicrobiia bacterium
CTCTGCTGTGCAGTTCGGAATCCAACAACTCAACAAGTCGTCTGACTGCCTCCACACGACGACCCTCAACGTCAATGTCGGGACCGGACTCAAACGGGAGCATCCCGGAGGTCCCCTCATCGTCGGGCGAAACAAGCTCGACACCCAACATCCGTTCAGCAATTTCCTCAAGATCGTATGTGCGCTGCGCCGGGTTGAGAATGTAGGCAGCCAAGGCTGTGTCCATCGTCGGCCGAGTCAGATCATGACCTTGATCTAGCAGCGCGCGGACAAGACCCTTCATGTCGTGTCCCGCCGCACCAATCGTGCCGTCACCAAGCCCATTTAGAAGTGGGTCCGCATCCTCGAACGGAACAATGGCCGCTTGACCCGATCCAATTGAAACAGAGAGTCCATAAGGCTCGCCACCGTTCTTGACCAAACCGATGGCGAGCTCGGTTTCCGTGGCTATTTCCGCTACACGATCGGGTGTGGTCACCAACTCTGATTCGACGTCTAAGACTTCGGTCGCGCCTCCGGTCGAAGGCAGCGCCTGTTCCAAGTCGGTCCACATTGTGTGGAATTCGAGACTGTCGAAGAGTTCCCTGACCTCCGTGCGATCCCATTCCCTGGTAGCAAAGTCAGACGTGGGGTGACCCAGATCGAGATCCTCGACCAGTTCCATAAGCTCCCGATTGAGAAACACCTGCTCCCGCGAACTGGCCAGGTTCTCACGAAGCTTCGGAGTCATGTCGCCGATGGCCGCATAGACACCATCTATCGAGCCATGCTCTGCAATCAGTTTGGCGGCCGTCTTCTCACCCACACCAGGGACACCCGGAAGATTGTCGGAATTGTCCCCCCGGAGGGCTGCGTACTCCACATACTGGGATGGCCCGATCCCATACCGGTCTTCGATCCAGTCCTCGTCGGCGAGGACGGTGTCGCTTATCCCCCTCAATGTATAAAGGACCTTGACGGGGCCGCCGACGAGTTGAAACGCATCTCGGTCGCCGGTGACGATCAGAACTTCCCAGCCATCTTCTGCTGCCTGATGGGTGAGGGTGGCGATGATGTCGTCGGCTTCGTATCCCTCGAGACGGATTTGGGTGATCTGGAGGGCCTGAAGCACTTCGTCCATGAGCGGCATCTGGCTTCGAAAGTGGTCTGGTGCTTTTTGGCGCTGGGCTTTGTATTCGGGGTACCGCTCGGTGCGAAAGGTCTGACGCGACACGTCCCATGCCACCGCAACGCCGTCAGGGTGATGATCTTTGAGGAGACGAATCAGCATTCGAGTGAATCCAAAGACTGCGTTGGTGACCTGACCAGACTTGGTGGCGAGGTCTTCGGGGAGGGCGTAAAAGGCGCGATAGGCGATCGAGTTACCGTCGATCAGAGCAAGGGTTGGCACTGTCTCGACGGTACTACTCCGTTCCGTGGGCGATCACTCCGGAAGGCGGCCGAGCAAATGGTCGCGCTTGGACTCCAGCTTCTCGCGTTTGGCGTCGAGCCCGGCAATTGTCTTTTCGAACCGACGGACATCGGCTGAGGTCAGCCCAGCCTCCTCCCGATCGATGTAGTTGCCCACTGCGGCATCACGCTGCGCGTCCTCATTGATCGAGCGGTGATACTCCAACTCTGCTGAGGTCTGCCGCGATTCTTTTTCGAGGGCAGCGATCTTGTCGTTGAGTCGGAAGATGCTGCGATGGATGCGTTTCACACCTGGTTCAGCGTATCCCCAGGGGTCGCCAATGTTTCCCATCAGCCATAGAATCCCATGTCAGCACATCTTGTGCGCGTAGCGGGGCCGGAGTGACGGAATCGGCAGACGTGCCAGGTTGAGACTTCTATCGGAGGAATTGTCACTGCTGCCCGCTTGAGTCGTAGGTATGACTGCTTCGAGAGTGATCGAGAGGGCTTGCCCGGTCTGTTCTGATGGGTTTCTCGATCCTTCCACCTACGCTTACCTGTTTGGTCTATACCTAGGCGACGGGTGCCTTTCGCGACAGGGCATCAATAGCTGGAAGCTCAGGATCGTCCAGGACGCTCGCTACCCGTTGCTCATATCGCAGTGCGCTGACGCCATAGCGGAGATACTTGGCGAGCAAAGAGTGCGTTACATCGACCGACGTAGTTACGTCGAGATCCATGCATCCTGGAGCCACTGGCACTGCCTGTTTCCACAACACGGCGTGGGTCCCAAGCACCTCAGGAGAATCCAGCTGTCGCCTTGGCAACGCTGTCTTCTCGAAGGGCATGAGAAGCAACTGATTGCCGGGCTTATCCACTCTGACGGCTCGTTTCACTTCAACCGCGTCGTTCGCCAACTGAAGACCGGACCGAAGGTCTATAAGTATTCGAGATACCAGTTTGCGAATAACTCCGATGAAATAAGGAAGATCTTTACGGATGCCTTAGAGACGCTCGCAATCCCTTGGACGTCGGGAGGACACAAAACCGTCTCCGTCGCGCGTCGACAGGATGTTGCCTTCATGGGTTCATTTGTGCCGAATAAAGACTGAACCATGGTGCCCCTACACTTGCTTTTTCCCGGCCGGAGTGGCGGAATTGGAAGACGCGCCAGATTCAAAATCTGGTGAGGCATTGCCTCGTGTGGGTTCGAGTCCCACCTCCGGCACGGATCAACCTCCGTGGTTAGGTTTCCTTCAATGACACGTCAGGCTCTCCTTCCCGACCGAATTTTTGACTCAACCACTGGTCAAATGCTCGAGAAACACCTCGTTGTTATAGATGGTGAGAAAGTCGTTGAAGTCACAACAAAACATCACGAGAATGTCACTCCCCTGCCCGGGATCACCCTCATCCCCGGTCTCGTCGATGTCCACACCCACCTCGCCGTTCCGCTCGACAACGGCCAGGGGTTCGCTCAACTTGTTCAACGCAGCGGTGCCCAGGACGCCCTACTTGGTGTCAAACATGCCTCCACAACCCTGCGGGCTGGTTTCACCAGCGTGCGCGACACTGGAGCATGGCGAGCTTTCACCGACGTCGCTCTCCGCGATGCCATTGAGTCGGGATGGGTGGAAGGCCCTCGCATGATGTGCGCAGGAGCATTCGTCACCTGCCCTGGTGGAGGTGGCGACATCACCGGTCTGGCTGTAGACATCGATGACGTCCTGCCCCGGGAACTTCGCTTCGGCGTCACATCCGGAACCGATGAGATGCGAGCCAACGTCCGCCAGATTCTCCGATTCGGGGCAGATTTCATCAAGGTCCTTGCCACCGGAGCTGTTCTCACGTCCGGCACCAATCCGGGAGCGCCCGAATTCACCGAAGACGAGCTACGCGCCGCCGTAGAGACTGCGTCTGATTCCGGTACCCACGTCGCGGCCCACGCCCACGGCACCGAAGGGATCAAGCGGGCGGTGAGGGCCGGAGTCCGTTCAATCGAACACGGCTCGATGCTCGATGACGAGGCGATCGAGTTGATGTTGGCAAACGGCACCTACCTCGTAGCTGACCTCTACGACGGCGACTACATCCTCGAGGTGGGCCCCTCATTGGGTTACAGCAACGAAGTCTTGCGCAAGACCGAGATGACCAACGACAGTCAGCGTGCCGGATTCCACAAAGCCGTCGAAGCCGGCGTCAAGATCGCTTATGGAACCGACGCCTGTGTCTATCCCCATGGCGACAATGCGGTCCAGCTCGCCTACTACGTGAACAACGGCCTCACTGAGGCACAAGCGATCCAGAGCGCAACGCGATGGGCAGCCGAAATGATGGGATGGGACGACCGGATCGGCTCGCTGGCACCGGGCACCTTTGCCGACATGGTGGCTGTCAGGGGCAACCCGATCGAGGACATCACTTTGCTCGAGAATCCCGCAGCCGTCATGAAAGACGGCGAATGGGTGGTGTCGCCTTAGATCGGCAGTGTCACTCGGATGGTTGTGCCCTTGCCCAACGTCGACTCCGCTACGACCTCGCCTCCAAGACGTCCGACAAGACCCTCGACAATCGAGAGACCGAGCCCACTCCCCTCGTTTCTCACCTGACGACGCGTCCCTACGTAGTGGCGATCAAACACATGCGGTAGGTCGTCGCCCGCGATGCCCGATCCTGTATCTGACACCGTCAGGACGGCCAGGGCCTCATCCCGATCAACGGAGACGAAGACGGAGACTGTCCCCGTCTCCGGGGTGAACCGAAGAGCATTCTCGAGAAGATTCTGGGCAATCTGACCAAGACGATCAGGGTCGGTCTCGACCATCACATTCTGAGCCACGGTCAACTCAAGGTCGACGCCGACCTCGCCGGCTCGGCGTCTGAAACCTTCAACGATCTCGCTGATGTGAGCCCCGACGTCCACTTCCTCGATCCGAAGACTGAACTCGGGCTGCTCCATCCTTGCCAGCGTGGAAAGATCTTCGATCAGCCGGCCCAGCTGCCGGCTCTGAGCACCAAGCACGGCACCGATCCGGACGAGATCCTCTGGGTCGACCTCACCCGCTTCCAGTGCCTCGGCGTATCCGCCGATCGTGGTCAGAGGTGTTCGAATATCGTGACCCACGCCAAGAATGAACTCACGTTCCCGTTTTCTGGTCGCCTCCAGGTCAGAGGCCATATCATTGAAGGCGCTAGCGACCTCATCGAGTTCTGGATCGCCAAGACTAGGGACGCGGGCACTCATGTCACCGTCGGCCAGTTCTCGGGAGGCGACAGCGAGCGGCTCTAGACGTGCTGCGACTTTGTTTGCCTGAACCCGAGCGGCAAGTGCCGCGAGGAGGCTTACGCCGATAACTACCAGCACTAGCCCCACTCCCTGGTCGGCGAGCCGCACCACTGGCGCCTCGCGAGCCAGCGCCACCAGGACTGTGACCTCGCCGCCTGGAATAGGTATTTGTGTCGGCGTGACCACCACAAGCTCGTCGGTTGTCGACCGTGTGAACTGAGTCCGGTCATCATTGAGAAGGGCCTCGTCGGGGGTGATTCGGTCGAACAAAGGAGCCCTCGAGCCAAATTCCCCCTCGGGTGTCAGGATCCCGAAGGCGATCTCGGAGCCTCCTGCCGTTCGTCGAATCCTCGCCAGCAACGGACCGAGATCGCGTTCAACCAAGCGAAACAAGTCAGGCGTTGCACCGGGACGTTGTTCTGCGCGATCGAAGAGATCTTGAATAATCAGGACCGCCTCGTCGGACGACTGCTTCATCTCCCGATATGTCGCATCCACTGCGGCACGCTGAGATGCAAAGACAGCTCCCACCAGCACAAGAAGCCCGGTGACACCCGCAACCCCAACGATTGCCCAGAACAACCGGCGGCGCACTATTGGACCACCATTAACTGCCCAACCGGTATCCCACGCCCCAAACGGTCTCGATCGGAATCCCTTCGATCTTCTTGCGGAGCTGTCTGATGTGGACATCCACCGTTCGGGTCTCACCGAAATACTCATATCCCCAGACCGCTTCGACGATCTGGCTTCGACTCATCGCGAGCCCACCATTCTCAGCTAGGAACCAGAGGAGGTCGAACTCCTTTGCGGTCGGTTGAACCAGGTCGTCTGACGGCGTCTTCACCGTTCTCTTTCCGCCGTCGATCTCAAAGCCTTCGATTTCGAGCAAGCGAGGCCTGGCAGGCGGTTCTTCGGAACGCCGCAGAACGGCCTTCACTCTTGCCATCAGCTCGCGCGGCGAGAACGGCTTGGTTACATAGTCGTCAGCGCCCATTTCCAGACCGAGAACCTTGTCGATTTCGGTATCCCTGGCGGTGAGCATGATCACCGGCGTTTGGGAGAACTCCCTGATCCGGCGACAAGTCTCGATCCCATCGATCCCGGGGAGATTGATGTCGAGAAGGATGGCCGACGCCGGGCGGATACGGAGACGTTCTACCGCCTCCTCGCCGGTCAGCGCATGAAGAAAGCGATAGCCGTCACGCTCAAAGAATCCACGAAGCATGTCGGCGATAGCGTCGTCGTCTTCGACGAGAAGCACAGATCTGACTGGTCCTGACATTTGACAACAGTTTGGCTTCACACTTGTAAAGAACCTGTGAACTATGTCTGTGGATTCCGTGTGATCTCTCTGACGACTCCGGTGGTCGAGCCGACCGAGACCGTCTCTCCTGGTAGGACTTTTCTCTGGACGAGGCCCAAACCAAGCCTGTCCGCAACCGAAGTCAGTGTCCCTACACCGGAACCGTCGACCAGCAACTCGACACCCGCTTCGGCTTCATCTGCGAGGTCGATCCATCGAACGCTGCGAGGGGCGCTTGCTCCGCGGCTATCGATTCGCGCCACCAACTCCTGACCGAGAAAGCAGCCCTTATCGAAGTCGACCGAAAGTGGAACAAGACCCGTTTCATGAGGGATGGTGTCTTCAGCCGCCTCAACCCCCCACTTCGGCTCCCCGGCACGGATGCGAGCAGACTCGTAGTCGGTCGAGGAGCCATCAGGGAGATCGGGACGATCACCCACAACCAGGGTGCGGCGAGCATCATCCCAGGAGACGTCGATGCCCTCCCACTCCCCCATCACCAACCACACTGGCTGTTCTTCGACAGCGATCTCCACATCGACACGGATCCGATAGCGGCCCAACGTGGCAGCGAGTTGCTCACCACGTCCTGGATCGGTGACCAGCCCCAACTTGTCTCCGGTTTGAACCACCCAGAGGATGTGGTCCAACTTGCCCTGCGGGCTAAGCAAGAATGACCGACGAACATCGCCGGCTTCCATCGAGCCGATCTCCTGGCTGATCAGGTCATTGAGAAAACGCACCGAGTCGGGTCCGCTGAACCAAACCAGGTCGGGTGTGTCTGGGGCGAGCCAAAGATGAGCGGATCCCGACCGTATATGGGCTGTACTACCTGAGGTTTGCATTTCTTAGACGGAGGCTAGGTCTCGAAGGAACGGGACGGCGTCAAAGATTTGAACGAACCAGGCGGAGAGCGAGCCGAGATTGCCGGTCACCATCACGATTCCGAACAGGCTGAGAAACACACCCGAAGCAATATTGATTGGCCGAAGGTACGGCTTGAGTTTGCCAAAGAACTTGAACAGGCCAAGCCCGGCGAGGAGGAATGGGACACCCAATCCTGCTGAATAGGCGACCAGAAGCAAGACACCCTGGCCAAGGGTCTCCTGAGTGGCTGCCGTAGCCAGAATCACAGTGAGCACCGGGCCAATACACGGTGTCCAGCCAAATCCAAAAGCCGCTCCCATCACCGGTGGGGCCCACTTCCCAAGCCTCGACGGCTTGACCTGCACTCGTTTCTCCTGACCGGCTACTCCGAGGAATCCGCGATTGGACACAGCCATCGCCACCATCAGCAGGCCAAAGGCAATGATGATGATCCCGGAAACTCTGGTTAGTGCATTGAGGTTCTGTCTGAGGAACTGACCAAAACCGGTGGCGGCGGCACCCAATGCGGCAAACACCACAGTGAACCCGAGGATGAACAGCAAGATCACCCTGATCATTCGGGCGTTGGAAACCTCTCCCTGCTCGAGTTGTGCCGCCGAGTATCCCGACATCATGGATAGATATCCGGGCAACAACGGGAGCACGCAGGGCGAGATGAACGAGATGACCCCAGCGCCAAATGCGATCAAGAGTTGGATCAGATATGCAGCTTCTGCGACGTTTTCGAACATTCTCGGCCCTGGATAACGGGGTTGTGCAACCCGATGTTCCCATGCTCGCTGTTTACGCTCGTTAAATGAGGTCGGCTGTTCGTCGGGTTCTTGACCCTCTTTTGCCGGTCGAGCATTTCACCAGATCAGACAAACGCATCGTTTTTGTCATCTGGGTTGCAGGGGTCGTGCAAGGGTTTGCCCAATCGCAAGCCAGTGCCTCTCTTCCCTTCACCCGTGAAGGATTGGGGCTCACTGAGGGTGAGATGAGCCTCATGTTGGGCCTCGCTCGTCTCGCCGCCTTCGCAGCTCTCCCGTTGGGCTGGCTTGGGGACCATCGCGGGCGACGCAGGCCTTTCTTACTCGCGATGACCTTGATCGTCACCGGTGGAGCCCTTGCCGGCCTGGTCACCGAGGCTTGGCAATTCGGGTTGTTCCATTCACTCCTTAGGACTGGAACCGCAGCAGTCACGGGTCTGGCCATCGTCCTTCTCGCCGAGAACACCAGCCTGCGAATCAGGGCATACGCAATCTCTTTCTACGGCGCCGCTGTGTCTCTTGGCAGTGGCATTGCACTGATGATCCTCCCTCTAGCGGAGATCAACTGGCGAATACCACATCTGCTGACCGCTCTCGGACTCGTCGTCCTCCCATTCCTTGTTCGGAACGTTCCTGAGAGTGAGATCTACGTCGATGAGCCAGAAGGAGGCCACTGGAGCGAGCTGGTGAGTGGTGAATGGTCACGTCGATTTTGGATAGTCGTGGTTGCTGGATTCATGGCGTCGGCATATGGGGCTGTCGGTGCGGCATTCTCGACGGAGCGCCTGATCAACCAGGTGGGCCTAACCACCGGGACGACGGTGCTCGTCCTTCTCGTTGGTGGCACAATTGGTGGAATCGGCTTTTTCGTCGGTGGCCATCTGGCCGACGCATGGGGGCGACGACGGACTTCAGTGCTCGCCTTGCTCTTGGCTCTCGGAGGCGGGCTGGTTCTCTATTCGGCAACTACGCTCCCGGTGATCGTTTTCGCTGTGATGGTCTCGGCGTTCGGGACTTTCGCGTTTGTGCCGGCGGCGGGGTCACACCGAGCCGAGCTTTTCCCTACAACCCTCCGATCGAGCGCCAACACGGCTGCATCGAACGGTGCTCTTGCGGGGTCGGCCTTCGGGTTGATCATCGGGATCTACACGATTGACACCTTCGGACTCACCAACACGGTTTTCATACTCGGTGTCGGGATGGTGGCCGCCGCCGCGCTGACCCTTTTGCTGCCGGAAACGCGGGGTCAGGATCTAACCGCAATCTCAGCCGACCGTCGATAGCCCAAAGCGAACACGAACGCCCGCACCACCATCATCACGGCAAGCGCCCACCAGACCCCGGGCAAGGTGTCTCCGAGACGGGTGGTCGACATCAGAAAGATCGCTACTACTGCTCCGCTGCCCGTCGAGACGACCATCGTCCCCAAGGACAGAAATCCGATGAAGATTCCATCGGCGACAAAAACCAAGGCTGCAATCGGTTCCATGATTGCTGCAACGCCTCCAGCTGCGACGGCCAAGTCGGCAACTGCTTGGTCACTTGCGAGCAATGGCAACCCGAACCGTCCGACTCCAATGAAGACAGTAAGCACAAGTCCCGCAATGACTCCCCATCTCATCAGGCGACGCGTCAGAGCATGAACCTCGGATAGGTCTCCTTCTGATGCTGTCTCCGCAATCATTGGCTGGGCAGCAATGGCAAAGGAATCTGCGAGCAAGGCAGCCAAGAGGAATAGTTGTGCAACCAACTGGTGTGCTGCGATTTCCTCGGTGCCGATCCTCGCGGCTGTCGAAGCCGCCACCGTGAAAGCCATCAGGAGCAACGCCGTTCTTGCGGTCAGCAAAAGGCCGTTTCTTCCGAGGGCGAATAACGACGGCAGCGCCTGGGCAAGGCGGGAGGGACGGTCAGCCATGTGCCGCGCTCGGATCAACCGGAGAAACCAGATTGCACCGACGTATTGAGCTATCACCGTGGCAACCGCCGCCCCTTCCAAACCCATATCAAACCCAAAGATGAGAATCGGATCGAGAATCAGGTTGAGACCGTTGACCACCGCCACCACCTTGAGCGGTGTGACTGTGTCTTTGTGTCCACGGAATGCTCCGTGTCCCACGGTCGCGACGAGAACAGCGACGGTAGACAAAGCCCTGATACGCAAGTAGCCGACCGCTGGCCCGGCAACCTCCGGGCTGGCTCCCATCAAATCCACAAAAAGCGGAGCGAGAGCTACAAGAACAAGTGTCACGATGATCCCGAGGCCGAGTGCTAGGAGCAGCGCATCTCCGACCCATCGCCTCGCCTCGCCGTCACGTCCTTGTCCGATGGCACGTGCCACCAGGGGTGTCACAACAGATGCCAGGAAGTTGAAGAGGAAAAAGGCGAAGGTGAGTATCGCGCCGTCAACGCCGAGGGCAGCTAACTCGACCGTTCCCAGGCGAGCGACAAAAGCCGTGTCCGCAAGGGTGAGCAGCGGGTCGATGGCAAGCGAACCCAGGGCTGGTATCGCCAGCCCGAGAATCGCCTTGTCTGTCTTGGTAAGGGCTCTCCTCACCGCTGTGGTCGACCGGCCTGCTCATAGCGATCTGGCCACTCACAGAGTCCGAACATCTCACAAGAACCACAAAGGGGTCTTCTCGCATCGCACGTGTCGCGACCGAATTGGATAAATCTCATTGAAAGTCCCGACCACGTCTTTACGGGGTAGAGAGCCTTGAGATCGCTCTCGATTTTTGTTGGATCACTCTCGGCGGTCAGACCAAGCTTGCCAGCCACCCTTTTGACGTGGGTGTCGACCGCGATGGCTGGGATGTCCCAGACTTCGGCGAGGACGACCGAGGCCGTCTTTCTACCGACACCTTGAAGCTTGACCAGCTTGTCGATATCTGCCGGAACCTCACCGTCATACAAATCCTCGAGGTCCTGGGCGAGTCGAATTATCGATTTTGTCTTTTGTCGATAGAAACCAGTGGAGAAGACGATCTTCTCGACGTCTTCCGGCCTCGCATCGGCGAGAGCTCCTGGGGTGGGATATGTCGCGAACAGAGTTGGCGCGACCTTGTTGACGTTTTCGTCGGTCGTCTGTGCGGATAGAACCGTGACAACAACAAGCTGCCATGCATCCGTGTAGTCGAGGGCTGTGCCGGTCTTCGGATAGCGGTTGAGCAGCCGATTTAGGACAGCTTGGGCTTTTCCTCTCTCGGTGCGTGTTGGTGTGGTCCCGTCGGCTCGATTTCCTGGCATCCATGCATCGTATTGACCAGTTTTTGGTTCCCAGCCGTCTTGGAAACTTCGCTGCTCACTGAGTCACTTGATAGGAATCATCTTGGAGCCGCCGAGCGAGTTTCATCAGCATCCGAATCAGCAACACCATCCCGAACAGCGCCACTGTCAGCAGTACAGCGAGTTCGGCAGCGGTCGAATACGGATTGTCGCAAAGTTCGAGACCATTGGCGCACAACCCGTACCCGGTTCCACCACTCAGCAGATCGACCATCACCAAAAGCGGGACGGCGGCCAGGCCTACTGCAACGGCACCAAGGAGGAAAACGGCAAGGCGGATCAGGAACACGGTCACAACAACGAAACGGTAACCACCAGGGTTCCGATACCCCTTACAATCGCACGCCCGTGCCGAGCTACCACAAAGAGACCTTCACCCCTGAGGAGTCCGCAGTTCTCGGTCGATTCTTTACGAACACCGACCTCCCAGTGTTTGCCCTTATCAACCTTCCCGAAGTTGTAAAGGGGGCTCTCTTCGCCCGCTACTCCAGGTCGGCGAAGTCGCTTCGTCGTTTGTTTCTCGATGAATTCATGAATGACCCGGAAAATGGAATCGACGCGATCGCAATGGCCAGCACAGATGAGCAGCTAGTCGCGACCAAAAAGGCGGAACAGCTCTACGAGCGGATTTTCTTCGATTTCGGAGACGATTCAGTGGCACAACTCGGTGGCGCGCACCTCGCCTGCGAGCAGGCCTCCAATCTGCTCACGAAGGTATTGGAGTGGGGACGCTTGGCTGCCTATCTGGAGCAGTCGACCCGATACATCCGATATGACGACCGTGTTGGCGATCGCTATCGCTACATGGTCCCGGACGAGATTGCCCGATCTCCGTTCGCCGAGAGGTACCGGATTCACATGGACAAGGTGTTCGACGTGTACTCACGAATGGTCGCCGACATGACCGACGTCTACGAGAGAAGGTTTCCCCGCGACGAAGGCGACCCCAAATGGGTGTGGACGGGAACGATTCGCGCCAAGGCGTGCGACACGGTCCGCGGCCTCCTCCCGGTGTCAACACTTTCGAACGTGGGCATCTACGGCACGGGTCAGGCCTACGAGATGTCCCTCGTGCGAATGCAGTCCAGCCCACTCGCCGAGGTGCGGGACTATGGAAATCTCATGCTTGGCGAGCTTCGCAAGGTGATCCCCTCCTTCCTCACAAGGGTCGACCTCGAAGACCGAGGAGTTCGATGGGCGAACTACCTGAGTGAAGTTCGCGACGACCTCGAAGCCCACGGCGCCGCTCTGGGTGACCCCGATGACGAAGGCGCCAGCGTCACACTGACCGACTGGGACCAAGATGCTGAGGTCAAGCTTGTCGCCGCTGCCCTGTATGCGGCCTCTGAGCTCCCGGACGCTCAGCTCCAGCAGATCGCCCGTGGAATGACCCAGGCCCAACGAGCCGAAGTGGTGGCTTCCATGGTTGGCCGGCGTGGCAATCGTCGACACAAGCCGGGACGAGCGATGGAACGGACCACATATCGATTCGACGTGAAGTGCGATATCGGTGCTTTTCGCGATTTACAAAGGCACCGCCTGATGACACTCGAATGGCAAAAGTACTCAACACGCCTCGGGTACGACACTCCGGACGAGGTGGTGTCGCAGGGTCTTGAGAGCGAATGGACCAACCTGATGGATAACGCCGGAGAATTGTACGAAGACGTTCGCAACAACATGGATGCCGATGTGGCCCAATATGTCGTGCCTTTTGCATACAACATCCGCTTCGTGATGGAGATGAATCCAAGACAGGCTTTCCATCTCATCGAATTGCGTAGTCAGCCTGCCGGGCACACAGCTTATCGGTCGGTCGCACATCAAATGCATCGAGCAATCCGCGACGTGGCGGGCCATCGTCTCATCGCCGATTCGATGAAGTATGTCGACTACAGCGACACCGAGCTCGAACGTCTCGAGGGAGAGCGAAAGACGCAGAAGAAGCGGGGAGCGTCAGTCGGTTCGGGTTGAGTGTTGGGCAGGCGCCACCAGTCCGTATAACGTCGGCGTATGGCTGATTTCGACATAGACGCAATGATCGAGCGATTCCGCGGCCGCGCCCAGGCCGTAAAAGACCGTCCCCTCCCCCCTGTCGCCGGTGAAGAACGGCAGAAGTTCATCAATCAAGCGCAAACCGACTACACAGACTTCGCTTTGCTCGCCAACTCATCGTGGTCGATCGAAGACGAACAACTCATCTTGAGAATTCCGCTCGGCCCACAGGGGTAGAGGCGGGCGGACAACCAACGTGCTCGACAAACGACTAGTCATCGTCTCCGGCAAGGGAGGTGTCGGCAAGTCTGCAGTTTCCGCGGGGCTCGCCTTACTCGCTCAACGACAGGGTCTTCGAGTGCTAGCCGTAGAAATGGGATCCCCTGGTGGTTTGTCAGCTCACTTCTCCACGGGTCCTCTCAAGTTCAAACCACAAGAAGTAAGACCGGGTCTGCACGCGATGCACATGGTGCGCTCCGAGGCACTGCTCGAATACCTCTCGCTTCAGTTGCATCTGCCCGGTATGGGACGATTCGGTGCTTTCGCCCGCGCCTTCGATGCTCTGGCTACGGCCGCACCCGCGATTCGCGAGATCATCACCATCGGCAAAGTCTTGTGGGAGGTCAAAGAAGAGCGTTGGGACCTCGTCGTCGCGGACGCGCCACCGACAGGTCAGATTGGGTCATACCTTCGAGCACCGCTGTCGATCTCAGAACTTGTGCCTACGGGAAGGATTCGCTTGCAGTCTGAGTGGATGCAGAAAGCTCTAAAAGACCCGGAAAGGACCCAACTCGTGTTGGTAAACCAACCGGAAGAGCTACCGACCACGGAGACCCTCGAGACCATCGACTGGATTCGCTCCGAAGATCTGGTTGCCAAACCTCTGGTGCTGACCAACAGAGTCCTGCCCGAGCTAACCGATTCGTCAACACCCGACGGCCCGGTTGGGGAGATGGCGATTCTTCACCGATCACTCTGGTCAGAGCAGCAGAAGTGGCTCAGGCAAATCACGGACAATCTCCGGATTCCGTACATGTTTGGACTGTTCACGCCAGGTGAGGTTGCCGCACACATGAGCGATGAGTTGGAGTCAGTCCAATGACTGAGACCATCCTTGTCACCGGTGCCGGCGGTGTTGGAAAGACCACAATCGCAGCAGCCATAGGCATCAAGGCTGCACGGGTCGGGCTCCGCACACTTGTCGTCACGGTGGACCCAGCAAAACGTCTCGCTATGGCACTTGGTGTCGAAGATCTTCGCGACGAACCACAGCCCCACAAAGATGAGCCGTTGCTGTGGGCTGCCATGTTGGACGCGTCGGCGTCATGGCGAGCAGTTGCCGAACGGCACGCCGATCCGGAGGTCGCCATACGACTTGCTGAAAACGAGTTTTTCCAGGCAGCTTCAGAGCACTTCCCGGCTTCACAGTCTTACGCCGCGGCCGACCAGGCAGTGACCTTCGTTCAGGCGCGCGCCTGGGATCTTGTTGTCGTGGACACACCACCTTCTGGTGGCGGGATCGACTTCTTCACCGCGCCATCACAGATGGCGGATCTGGTCGGCGGGCGGCTCCTCCGCTGGATCACAGGGGGGCCCTTTCCGGGGAGACGCTTTTTCTATGATCGTGCTGGAAGACCCATGTTGCGGGTGGCCGACTCGATCCTCGGGTCCAACCTCTTGGAACGAGTGGCCGAATTTCTCCTCGATCTGCGCACCACCTATGACGGCGTGTCCCAACGCGGGCGCGAGATCGAAAAAGTGATGAGGGCATCCTCAATCGTCGTCGTGACCACCGCCGACCCCGCACCCGTCCGGGAAGCGGTGCGGTTCTATCGTGAACTGCCCCAAATCGCGTCCACACCCGCGGCGGTCATTTTCAACCGGGCTCTTCCGGAATCCTGGATGGGAGTCAAAGTCCCCGACGGCGTCTCAGCCCCGATGAAACAAGTCGCGGAGATGTGGTCTACCGAAACCCAGCGTCAGCACGATGCCCGTGAGGAGTTCTCAGCTCGTCACGGTGCCCACATCGCAACCGTGCCCTGGTCAGCGACGCCCCCAAACGACTTGGCCGGACTCGCCGCGCTCATGGACCTGGCGAAGAACGTGCCATGGAGCCGTCTCGGCGTCGAACAGGCATAGGCTTGAAAAATGGCCAACGCTGCAGCCTTTTTTGACCTCGACCGAACTCTCATCGCAGGGACGTCGCTGCTGCCCGTCGGTATTGAAGCCTGGCGTGAAGGTCTTGCAAAAAATTCGGAGATCGCCAAATGGGCTGCAGGGGCTCTGGTCTTCATTCTTCTCGGCGACAATGGTGAACACTCCTCTGATGAAGTTCGCAGCGACTTGTTGAGACAGATCGCAGGGGCATCCGCCGCTTCGGTAGACGCTCTCGGAACTGCAGTACTCCCCCACCTCAGGAGGAAAGTCCGGCCCGAGGCCCACAAGCTCATCAACATGCACCACGGAGCGGGTCGCGACACGTGGATCGTCTCAGCTAGTCCACAAAAGATGGTCGAGCCGCTAGCGACTGCGCTCGGTATGAGGGGCGCCATCGGCACCAAAGGCGAAATTGTGGACGGTCACTACACGGGGGAGCTGGACGGAGCATTCGTCTATGGAGTCGGGAAAGCGGAAGCTGTCGAGAAGTTGGCCTCCGACTGCGACTATGACCTAGCTCTTTGTTACGCGTATTCCGACTCGGTTTCAGATCTTCCCATGATGGAACTGGTAGGCCACCCGGTCGCAGTGAACCCAGACTCGAATCTCGACACAGTGGCTCATGAGCTGGGTTGGCCAGTTGTCATCTTCGCGCGCAAGGCGAAACGGGCGATGGCGTTCGGTGGGGTGGGAACCGGCACAATTGCCGCATCGATCGTGGCCTATCTGTTGGGCCGCCGTCATGGACGTTCGGCAACCCTGGCGCAGATGGCTCAGAGAAAATTGAACTGATCTAGTGGTCTGTCGCATGAATTGTGCCAACGTGAGACGTAGCAATCATTTATAAGACGGACCACTGGTGGTCGACCACTAGAGAATCGCCTTCGGGCCAAGCAACTCTTTCAATTCAGCAAACAACGCTGATCTCGGCTCGACCTTGTGCGCGCTGCTCAGCTTGAGAACTTTGGTATCGCCATTGTCCGTCATGTGAAGGAACACGTCCGCAGACCCCGGGTGATTCTTCAGAATCGACTTCAACCGAGTTACCACCTCCGGTGTCAGCCGAGTAGCTGGAGCTGAAAGACGGACAGACGTGTCATCACGAATCTCCAGTTCCCTGATCTCTCTCGACACTACTTTGACGTCGTCGCCCCGATGATCGAGCGACCCCGAAATCACCAGCACGGCATCCTCGATGATGAATGGGCCGTAGTCGTGGACCGTCTTCGGGAAGGCAATGCATTCGACCGACCCCTGTAAGTCCTCGAGTTGGAAGAACAACATCGGATCGCCGTTTTTGGTCCAGCGTCGAGTAATCGCGCCGACGATCCCCCCGACTGTCACCGAGCTTCGATCCGTGAGATCGCCTAGTTCCGTTATCGATGTTGTGGTGCTGGCAGCAAGCGCGGCGCCTACCGATAGCAGTGGGTGATCTGACACATACAGACCCAGCATTTCCTTTTCGAACGCCAGCTTTGTTTTCTGTGGCCATGCCAAATCTGGGACCTCGACATTGGTTTCTTCGGCGGCCGAGTCGTCCCCTGCAAACAGTGAGAACTGGCCCATCTCCTCGTTGCGCCGTCTTTCAAGGGTGGCCTCGAGAATCTGTTCGTGAACGAGGGTCAACCCTTTGCGAGTCTGACCACACCCGTCGAAGGCGCCGGCTTTGATCAGCGACTCGATCGTCCTCTTGTTGAGGGCAGCGGTATCTACACGGTTAACGAAGTCGATAAATGACTCGAATGGATTTTCTTCTCGTGCCTCGACGATCCTCTCAACGACACCTTCACCGACGTTTCGCACTGCGGAAAGACCAAACCGTATTCGTCCATCGCTGACTGTGAAATCGGACTCAGACTCGTTGACGTCCGGCACCTGGACTTCGATTCCCATCTGACGGCATTCGTTCAAGTACAGGCCGGTTTTGTCTTTGTTGGCTTTGGTCGCGGTGAGGAGTGAGGCGAGAAACTCTGCTGGATAATGTGTTTTCAGGAAAGCTGTCTGATAGGCGAGTAATCCGTATCCGGCGGCATGGCTGCGGTTGAATCCATAACCGGCGAAGTGCTCGATCAGCTTGAACATTTCTCGACCTGTCTGCTCAGAATGACCTTGATCGATCGTCCCCTGAACAAACTTCTCCTCTTCGGCGACCATGACCGACTTGATCTTCTTGCCCATGGCGCGTCTTAGTTCGTCAGCGTCGGCCATCGAGTACCCGGCTATCTCCTGGGCAACCATCATCACCTGCTCTTGGTACACCATGATTTGATAGGTGTCGGCAAGTTTCTCGGTGAGTACCGGGTGGAGCTCCTCCACCTCGGCGCGTCCGTTCTTTCGATCGGCGTAGAGGTGGTGCATATTGGCACCCATCGGGCCTGGGCGGTACAACGCGACCAGTGCAATGACATCGTCAAAGCTGTCCGGTCTGAGTGACCGAATCAGGGCCCTCATCGCCGTGCCCTCCATCTGAAAAACACCAATGGTGTCCCCACGCTGTAGGAGCTCGAAGGTCTCGGCATCGTCGAGGGGCACATTGTCGATGTCGACCTGTTCCCCACTTGTCCGCTCGATCAGCTCCAGACAACGATCGATGATCGACAGCGTGCTCAAACCGAGAAAATCCATCTTGAGGAGGCCGAGGTCTTCGACACCGTGCATCTCGAACTGGGTAACCATCTCGGCGTCGACGCCTTTACGTTGGACAGGCACGATTGAGGTAAGTCGCTCGGGAGCAATCACCACGGCTGCCGCGTGGATGGAATCTTGTCGGCGAAGTCCCTCTAACCCGCGAGCTGCGTCGACAATCTCCCGGACTCCGGGATCGCCGTCGTACAACTCGCGCAAGCCCCGGGCGTTGGAGTACCAATCCTTGATCTCCGAAGCTGCGCCCGAAGGTGGGGGCGTAAGGACCTGGTCGAGGGTCGGGTCTTTGCCGAGGATCGAAGGCGGCATCGACTTGGCGATCCGGTCGCCCATGGCATAAGGATGACCCAGAACTCGAGCAGCGTCCCGAATCGCTTGTTTGCCTTTGATGGTCGAAAAGGTGATGATCTGGGCTACCCGATCTTCGCCATACTTCTCTGCGGCATATCGGATCATCTCGCCGCGGTAGCGGTCGTCGAAGTCCATGTCGATATCGGGCATCGACTTACGCCCGGGGTTGAGGAATCGCTCGAAGATCAGGCCGTACGCAAGTGGGTCGATATCGGTGATTCGCAAGCAATACGACACGATCGACCCTGCGGCTGAACCCCGGCCGGGACCCACCCGAATCTCGTTTTCTCTGGCGTGGCGAATCAGATCCCAAACGATCAGGAAATAGGCAGGAAAGCCCATCTCCTCAATGATCTTCATCTCATGCTCGACACGTTCCCAGACATCGGATCCGGGATCGCTCCCATAACGCTCCCGAGCACCCTGCTCCACGAGTCGACGCAGGTAAGTGACTTCGGTTTCACCTTCGGGCACGGGAAAATGCGGCAGCAGGATGTTGCCGAACTCCAGATTGACATCGGAGCGCTCCGCTATCAGCAAGGAGTTTGTGCATGCGTCCGGAAACTGATCCGCGGGAAACAATCGATGCATCTCGTCGGCTGACTTCAGATAGTGCTCAGACCCCTCGAAACGGAGACGTCCCGGTTCATTTCGCAGCGATCCGGTCTGGATGCAAAGGAGCACATCGTGGGCGTCGTGCTCGTCACGACGTGTGTAGTGGGCGTCATTGGTCGCAAGCAGCGGTGCCCCGGTCTTGGTGGAGATGTCAAGCAAGTCACCCATGATCCGCCGTTGGGCTTCCATGCCGTGATCTTGCAACTCGATGAAGAAGTTGTCTTTCCCGAAAACATCCTGAAACCGGCCGGCAGCCTCGACGGCGGCGTCGAAATCTCGGTCGGCACCCAAGTTGTCTTCCCCACCATCAGTGTCGGGACCGAGCATCTGGGGAACCAACCCACCTAGACAGCCCGAAGTGGCAATAAGACCCGCGGCGTGCTCGGCGAGCAGCTCGAGATCCATTCTTGGCTTGTAGTAGTACCCCTCGAGATAGGCCCGGGAAGAGAGTTGGAGAAGGTTGCGATAGCCGATTTCGTTTTCGGCCAGCAGGTTCATGTGGTACCGCTTGTTCGCTCTCCCGGTGGGCCGGTCAAATCGGGAGCCTTCGACGAAATAGGCTTCCATCCCGACTATCGGCTTGATCCCAACCTCCCTGGCCGTCTTGACGAAGTCGACGACTCCATACATATTGCCGTGATCGGTGATCGCGATTGCGGGTTGGCCATCGGCGGCCGCCGCGGCCACTACATCTTTGATCTTCGCCGCACCGTCCAGGAGTGAGTACTCGGTGTGGAGATGGAGATGGGCGAAGGACACTGGTTCTGGCTTTGCGACTTACAAGGGTGTAGTTCCGTCGAATCTAGCACCCGGGGCCTACCCGAGCGAGGCCCGGGCAAATCCCGGATCAGGTCGCGAAAATCGCCGGGTCGCTGACAACGAGTTCTAAATCAGAACTGCAACTACCGCCAAAGCCGCTACCGCGAAGCCGACAACGGTCCTCAACATTTCCACATTGTTGCCACGGAGCCTCGACCAGATCTCACCAATCACAAACCCGGCGACCAGCCCTCCCAGATGCGCCTGCCAGGCGATGCCCGGGAGCATGAACGGCAGCGCGGCATTGAGGAGCAACAGAAACCCGATCTGTCGAAGCAGGGAGCGACCTTGAACCGTGCCACGTCGATGAAGGGCCCAGTTGAGCCAGATTCCAAAGAGGCCAAAGATTGCACCCGAGGCACCCACGGCAACAGCATTGGGTGAGCCCAGATAGAACAAGAAGACCCCTCCGACGGCAGCCGACGCCAGATAGAGGGAGACGAAAGGCCACGATCCCACACCGCGCTCTATCTGCGGTCCCAACACCCAGAGCGCCCACATGTTGAAAAGGATGTGCATGAGGGAGGCGTGAAGCAGGACAGGTGTAAAGAGAAGCCACCACTCTCCCGCAGCAACAGCTGGATTGTATTGCGCCAGGTTCTGGACAAACACATCATTGAGTCCACCAAAGTTCCCGAGAACAAAAAACACGGCCGCGAGCGCAATGAAAGTTTTGGTCGCCGGTATCCCGGTATTTACCCCCAACCGTGAGGTTGGAATGATTTTCTGAGTGCCCTCCGATCGGAGACATTCCGGGCATCTCTGCCCGACAGATGCGTCCACCGAACAGAACGCGCAGATGGGTCGTCCGCATCTGCTGCACTTGAGCAACGTCGACCGATCTGGATGTCGGTAACAAACCGGCGCAGCGGTCGTGTTGTCCTGCGTCATGAGAGAAACGGTATCGGACGCCAGTGACTACCAGTTGTATTGATCCACTAATGGTCTGTCTGAATCAGTCCGGCAAGGACATCCTTGAGATCTTGGGGGAGTTCGGATGGCACAACGATGTGATCGCCGGTTTCGGGATGGTCGAAGGAGACTTGAGAAGCATGAAGGAAGGCACGCGGGGACTCGGCCCGTGTGTGGCGACGGCCATAAACACCGTCGCCGATCACCGGGTGATCGATGGCAGACAGATGGACTCTGATCTGATGGGTTCTTCCTGTCTCCAGACGAACATTGAGCAAGGTGCAATCCATCTCGATGTATTCGAACTCAACCTCGTAGTGGGTCCTGGCATGTTTGCCACCAGCCACCACAGCCCTACGTGTCGGCCGCGCCGGGTCGCGTCCTATCGGAGCGTCGATGGTGCCTGTCGGAGCACCCATTTGCCCGTCGACAAGGGTCAAGTAGGACCGACCGATATCTCGTCGTTGTAGCTGCTTTTTTAGAGATTCGTACGCAGATCCAGTCCTCCCAACGATGAGAACGCCCGAGGTCTCCCTGTCGAGCCGATGGACCAATCCCCAACGATCAGCGGAGCCAACACCTTTTAGATCTGGATATCGGAAGAGCAGTCCTGCTGCCAAGGTGCCTTTGGATCGCCCCGAGCCGGGGTGGACCACAACCCCTGCCGGCTTGTCCACCACCACGACGAAGGCATCTTCGTAGAGCACGTCGAACTCAACCGGCTCCGGTTCCAATTCCGCTGGCGGCGATGGTTTCGGGGAAACAAGGGTCGAGCCGACCTTCACTCTCTCTCGAGGTCTGGTCGCGATACCGTCGAGCAACACACCCTGCTCCACCAACATCCGAGAGTCCATCCGACTAATTCCTAGAAGAACAGCAAGAGCCTTATCGACTCTCTCACCGTCGAGCTCCGACGTGATCTCGAGGATTACCTCGTTCGCCACGCGTGTATCACTAGCAGCCCGACCGCCACAGTGACGGACGCGTCGGCGATGTTGAAAGTTGGGATCCACCACAGGTCAACCCAGTCGATTACCTTCCCATCGAGGAACCCATCGCCCCTGAAGATTCGGTCGATGAGATTTCCGACCGCCCCTCCGATCACTAGTCCAAGTGCCACCACTTCGATAGTGGGTCGATCCGTCCTGAGCGCGACCAGAACCACCACAGTGACGAGGATCGCGGCGACCCCGATGATCGGGCCACCATTTTGGAAAAGTGAGAACGCTGCCCCTGGATTCTCGTGATAGGTGAAGGTCAGAAATCCAGGAATCACCTCGACCGGTGAGTCGACGAAATTGAGCGAGGCAAATCGCTTCGTAAACAGGTCGGCGATGACAATCGCCGATGCAATTGCCAGGGCCAGGCTGTATCGCCGGATCAACTGATTTTGGCCGCGCACTCGACGCACAACGTGGCGTACGGAAGCACGTCAAGACGCTCGATGGGGATCGACTTCGCGCAGGACTCGCAAATCCCATACTCGCCACCCGCCACCCGGTCGAGGGCATGATCAACCTTACGTAAGAGGTCAATCGTGTTCTGTTCGATTGACAGTTCTTTTGCGTATTCCAACTTCATCGAGCTGGCCTCTGCGTTGCCAGGGTCAGGGCTGCGATCCGAGGAGCTCTCAGTCAGGCGCGCGACGGCAAGCTCACGCTCGTACTCCTTGATGAGCTCTTCGAGACGCGTTTTCTCCTCTTCGAGTCGCTTCCGAAAGCGCTCCACCGTGGTTTTCGCCAGTTTCCTTGTCACAAAAGTCCTTCTAAAAGGGGGGGCACCCATAACAATCTCAAAGATCCAAGCCGAGTTTCCGCACTATGAGGTCGGCATCGACTCCGGCCACGTGAAACACCTTTCTTCGACTGGTAATTCCCCGCTACGAAGTCACCTGCCTCCCCAATGCCAACTCGAGGAGCCGAGTGACTTCATGATTGGCATTGGCGTCCTCGGCGGCGGACGTCACACGTATCTTGACTGAACTCCCATACAGCCCGACTATCTCGGATTGACCCGCCCATGGCACCACCCAGACTTCGAGAAGTGCACGCCTACCCACAACTCATATCGACCCCAGATCGGCAGGCTCGCTCTCCGAGTTGGCGGGTACGGTCGTTACGCTCCCTGGGCTTATGAACAAAGAGACGCACGCAGGCGCCTTCTCACCACTCGAGGCATCACCCGACCATGATGACCTGGAACAGCAGATTCTCTCGTGGTGGGAGAGCGAGGACGTGTTCAGCCAGCTGCGAAGCCAGATCGCTGGGAATGAGCCTTTTAGCTTTATTGACGGACCAGCGACAGCCAACAAGGTGTTAGGAGTCCACACGGCGTGGGGTCGCACGCTCAAGGATGTATTCCAACGCTACAAGGCGATGTCTGGTTTCGATGTTCGCTTCCAGAACGGCTTCGACTGTCAGGGTTTGTGGATCGAAGTTGGCGTCGAGCAGGAGCTCGGTCTCAACTCCAAAAGGGAAATTGAGGAATACGGACTGGACAATTTCGCCCGCAAGTGCAGGGAAAAGGTCGCCTGGTCGGTCAAAGAACTCACCCGAGGATCCAAGCGACTCGGTTACTGGATGGACTGGGGCAACGACTACCTCACGTTCTCAGACACAAACATCGAGTACATCTGGCGCTTTCTCAAGACGCTCAACGAGCGCGGATGGCTCTACAAGGGCCATCGATCCACCGAATGGTGCCCACGCTGTGGCACGTCGATCTCTCAGCATGAGATCACCATGTCCGGTGTCTATCAGGAAAAAACCGACCCGTCGCTGTTCGTCCGGCTCCCAATTCGGGATCGACCAGGGGATTCGTTGGTCGTCTGGACGACGACGCCCTGGACACTTCCTGCCAATGTTGCTGCTGCCGTCCATCCGGAATACCAATACGGAAGACGCTCCAATGGTGAGTGGGTTGCAGTGGAGATGTACCCAGAAGACATCTTCACCGAGACGCTGCCGGGGAAGTTGATGGTCGGGTGGACGTACGACGGGCCTTTCGATGATCTCGGACCTGGCGGGGAGGTCCAGCATGCAGTCATTCCCTGGGAAGAAGTCACACTGGATCAAGGGACCGGCATCGTCCATATTGCCCCAGGATGTGGAGCAGAGGACTTCGAACTCTCCCAAATTCACAAGCTCGCCGTGCTTACCCCAGTTGATGAGTCCGGGCGTTTCTATCCCGAATACGGCTGGCTGGCCTCCATGACCACCGACGAGACGCGCCAAAAGATCATCGACGACCTTGACACTCGGGGACTACTTCTCGAAGCAACCGACTATGTGCACTCGTATCCGCATTGCTGGCGATGCGACACCCCATTGATCTTCCGGATAGCCGACGACTGGTACATAGACGTGACTGAGATTCGCCCCCAACTGCTGGAGGCCAACAGAGGGATCGACTGGACACCAAGCTACATGGGCAAGTTGATGGACGATTGGCTCAACAACATGGACGACTGGAATATCTCTCGTAGCCGTTTCTATGGGCTGCCTCTCCCTTTTTACCCGTGCGAATGTGGTGAGGTCACAGTCGTCGGATCCAAGAGCGAATTGGAAAACAAGGCAACGTCAGGATTCGACCAGCTCGAGGAGCTCCACCGTCCGTGGGTGGACAACGTCAAGATCAAGTGCGACCACTGCGGACGCACCGACTTGACCCGAATTCCCGAAGTCGGAGATGTTTGGCTCGACGCCGGAATCGTGCCTTTCTCATCCCTGGGATGGCAGAACGAGGAATGGATCGAAGGCGGATACGGTACGGGCGCGGCCGCAGGTCTCACTAATGCTGACCTACCGGACAACGCCTACTGGGAAAAATGGTTTCCTGCGACCTGGGTGACCGAAATGCGGGAGCAGGTACGTCTCTGGTTCTATTCGCAGCTGTTCATGTCAGTTGCACTGGTGGGGAAAGCCCCATTCCAGTCGGTCCTTGGCTACGAGAAAATGCTTGCCGAAGACGGCAGGGAGATGCACGGCTCTTGGGGCAACCTCATCGTTGCCGAAGACGCATTCGAGACAATGGGCGCCGATGTCATGCGGTGGATGTTCTGCGCTCATCCCCCGGATCGAAATCTCCTTTTTGGCTACGAAACCGCTCGGGACGTTCAACGCAAGCTGCTCACTCTGTGGAACTCGGCGCGCTTTCTCGTCGACTACGGGAACATCGAGGGTTTCGTCCCGACTTATCAAGATCTCGACGGGGGGCCCCAAGACGTCGAGTTGCGTGAGATAGATCGCTGGCTACTAGCGCGGGCGAGTCAAGCCGTCGACCAGGCCACCAGTTCCCTCGATCGATGGCGTGTCGATGAGCTCATCGAAGGCTTCGACGCCTACCTAGATGACCTGTCGAACTGGTACATCCGACGCAACCGCCGACGGTTTTATGACTTCGACGAAGCCGCATTTCGGACTCTCTGGGTTGGCACGGTCACTGCGATACGCATCATCGCCCCGGTCATGCCGTTTCTCGCTGAGCGACTGTGGTCGGTCCTTGTTGTTGGACCGGCGGTGGGAACGCCCTCATCAATTCATCTCGCAGGCTGGGCCACAGCCCCAACGACCGTGGACGCCGGGTTGCTGGCCGAAATGGCGGTGACGCGCCGCGTGGTCGAAGCTGGGCGGCGTGCTCGAAGTGAAGCCAATATCAAGCTACGCCAGCCCTTGTCCAAGGCGATAGTTCGTGGAGGCGACTTGGCTCGGAATCACTTGGAGGACATCAAGAACGAACTGCGTGTTCATGAGGTTGTCTTTGATGAAGAGACCACGATCGAGGTGACGGTCAAGCCGAACTTTCCGATCGTTGGACCGCGGCTAGGCCCAAAGGTAAAGAAAGTAGCTGCTGCACTTGCTAGCGGTGATTATGAGGAGATGGCCGGCGGCTCCGTACTGGTCGTCGGTGAAGAACTCGGCCCTGACGAGGTCATCCGCAACGAGCGGGTGACCCTGGAAGGCTGGACGGCAGCGCACGATGGCGAAATCAGCGTTGCCATCGATCCCACTCTGAGCGACGACCTTGTCATGGAGGGCCGCGCTCTTGACCTGATCAGGACCCTCAACGAACAGCGCAAGCAAGAGGGTTTCAATCTCACCGACCGCATCACACTCCGGCTACCAGCCCAATACGCCGATTTGCTTGAGCAACATCGGGATTGGATCGTCGCCGAGATTTTGGCGGTTTCCGTGGGCTTGGACGATCAGTTGGAGAGTCCCGTTATCGAGGTTGTCTGAGAGGAAGCGATTGCTTCAGGGCGATACAGGTCGCGACAGAGCAATTTGATAACGGTGAAGATTCGCTTCGAAGAGCCCACTGGAAACAAAGGGGTCGGACATCATGAAAGCCTCTGCGACCTCGGCAGTGTCGACTTCGATGATCACAATCGCCGGACCAATGCCGTCCTGAGCCCTTCCGGCGAGGACAACAACGCTATCCGCCAAGCATTGCTGAAGGTAGGCGAAGTGCTCGGCGGCGACAAACTCGTTCGAAGCCGACCAGGCTTGAGGGTTTGTTGCTAGATCGGCTCGCTCATCCGGGAGAAATTGATAGATGAATTGGGCCAAGACACCAACGCCTTATTCGTCGTCGGATTCGTCGGTGGGCACTTCGTCTTCAGTTTCCCCATCGCCTTCGTCTTCGTCGTCCCGTACGTCGTCGTCGTCCGTTCCCTCTTCATCGTCGAGGCTAAAAGACTCCACATCGTCGTCTTCTCCGTCGTCGGACAAAGAGTCGACCTCGACGTCCTCGGGGGCATCACCAGTCGCCGTGGGACCGGTCGAAATGCCGATGGTCTCGTCCATTTCGTCGAGGCGATCAGCCACGTTGGTGGCAAGCATCGCCAACTGAGTTCGAACGTTGGACACGTGTTCTGTCAGTTCGGCCATCTCGATTTCAGTCTCCACTTTTTTGGCTTCGCGCTCGGAGGCCCATGTTTCGACCTCGCCCCGGGCGTCGTTGAGAATTCGCTCCGACTCCTCTCGAGCGTCTGAGATAATTGTGTCCCCGGCTGCTTGAGCTGCGATCAGTGCTCGACCCACAGCCGACTCATCGGCAATCACAGGTGGTTCGCTACTTTCCGGCTGGGCTGCGCGTGCGGAAGCCACCTGATCCTGGAGATCCCGTAGCGTCGCCACCACGTCGTCGAGAAAATTGTCAACCTCGTCCAGGTCGTAGCCACGCAGGGCTGTGCCGAAGGTCTTACCTTCTACGTCCGCGGGTGTGAGTGCCATTCCATGCCTTTCAGTTGCACCGGAGGTTAAAAACCGTAAGTTCTGTATCCAAGGATCAGACCAAAATGCGAAGAAAGTAGATGGCCACAAGGAGAATGATTGCTGAGAGGTCTAAAGCGCCGCCTCCGATACGTATCGGCGGAATCACTTCGCGGATGGGGCGAATCACCGGAAGGATGATCCGATCAAGGAAATTCTGGATCCGGCCCAAGGGATGGCCCGGTGACATCGGAATCCAGGACAGAATCACCCAGCCGAACACCGCGTAATAATAAACGCCGAGCGCAACATCGAGAAGTTCGCGGATCACCGATCAGTCGATGTCATCGAGTTCATATGCGCTAAGAGCCTTCAGACGCCGCTTTTCGTCTCGACTCAATGTGACCCTCGGCGGCAATACAACAACCAGCCCGTCGCCGACCTTGCGCATCGATCCGTCGAGCGCATAGATCAGGCCCGACGAGAAGTCGACGACACGTCGCGCAAGGTCGTGATCGGCATGCCGCATGTCCAGCACCACGGGAGTCCTATCCCTAACCCTGTCTGCCAGCATCCGGGCATCTCCGAAATCTTCGACCACCAATATGTCCGACTGAATTTCGACGGGTCGCACTACACCATCTGTCGCCACCATCGGATCCGACCTCCCCTGCGGTCTGGTTGCTGCGCGTGAAGTAGGTGGGGGCTCGACTCTCCGACCCTGTGGAATCGGCTCGACGCCGACGTGAATCGGCTGCGCGTCGGCTTGGACCGGTATAGAAGGGTCGACAGACTCGACGTCGACTTGCTCCTCGTCAACGAGGCCCAGGTAGACGAGTGCTTTAGAAAAGAGTGAGGACATCGGACGCTCCGGTCATTTGCGGGGGCCAAAGATAGCCCGTCCTACTCTTATGATCGAAGCACCCTCTTCGATAGCCACCTCGAAGTCGTCCGTCATCCCCATTGACAACTCCCTGCAGTCTGGGTTCAGGAGGGAAATTGGCTCGATGATCTCCCGCAGCTTCTGGAAGTGGGTACGACTCCGCTCGGCAGATTCTGGGATTGGGGGAATCGCCATCAATCCCCGAACTGTCAGACCCATCATGAGCATCCGCTCCAGGGCCTCGGCCACGTCCTTTGGGTCGATTCCGGATTTCTGTGCCTCATCCCCAATGTTGACTTGGAGCAGAACCGGTGGCGGTCTTCCAATCCCTTTGAGCCAGGCTTTGGCCAGCGAAGATCTGTCCATCGAGTGGAGAAGATGTGTGGTTGAGCGGATCTGACGGACCTTGTTTGACTGCAGGGCCCCAACGAAGTGCCAGCGGATGTCATCCGGGAGTTGGGGAGCTTTGGCCGCGAGTTCTTGGGCGCGGTTCTCGCCGAAATCACGATGCCCCAATTCATAGATCTTGAGTATGTCTTCGACTGTCTTTGTCTTGGATACGGCGACCAAGGTGACGCCATCGGCCGACCGACCAACGCGGTTTGCAGCCGCGGCCACTTTGTCGAGGACAGTTTCGTACCCCATCAGATCCAACCAATCGCCGCTAAGCGTGACCGGGTCTCGTCCCGTCGATGACTGAACCACCCGGGGTCGTGCAATGTGCAGTTCTCTGCGGTCCAAGTTTCAATCCCATCGAGTTGGTCGTCAATCGCCGACCTGAGGTTGACCGAAACCGTGCCCCAGGTGGTCACAGCCGTATTTCCCGGAAATGCGGCGGCAACTTCTTCGCCGACTTCGAAACAGCAAGGTCCGATCCCGGCGCCGATCGCAGCTAGAAGCGGGAGATGTCCTTCATTAGTCATTTCCTGTTTCAACTTGGTGACGACACCGGCAACGACACCTCTCCACCCTGCGTGAGCAACTCCGACCGCGTTTTTAGCCTGGAGTATCACTCCGAAGCAGTCGGCCGTGAAGACGACGACAGGAACATCGGCCCTGGTCGTCCAGAGCGCGTCGCCCTCGCCTGCACAACCGGCTCGCTCGACCCGGTGCACCACGGCTCCATGCATCTGACGCAGCGTCGCCCACTCATCTGAGACCTGGCATTCGAGGCTCAGTCGGCGGTGGGAATCGGCCTCACCCCGCACGTCCCCATCGGCAGCCTCAGAGAATGAGATTCCTCCCGAGACGGGAGGTCTGATCATCCTTGAACAAAGCTGGGGATATCGAGCTCGTCGTCCCCGAGCGATGACGCAGCCGAATCCGCGACCCCGCGACTGGTTGGGCGGTTGGGTCGCCGACGCCCCTCAAAACCTGCGGCGATCACCGTGACTTTCATCTCCTCGCCCATGTCGTCATCGATAATGGCTCCAAAAATGATGTCTGCTTCACCATCGGCGTGGTCAGAGACAACACGTGCTGCCTCCGTTGCCTCATGCAAAGTCATCGACGATGGGCCTGATACCGACAGCAGAACACCTTTGGCCCCGTCCATGGAGTTCTCCAGCATCGGAGAGGAGATCGCCCTTTCCGCCGCCTGCTTCGCACGATTCTCGCCGGTGGCCCGCCCGATTCCCATCACAGCCGATCCCGCGTCGGACATGATCGCCCTCACATCAGCAAAGTCGACGTTGATCAACCCGGGAGTTGTGATCAGATCGGTGATTCCGGTGACCCCACTCATCAGGACCTCGTCGGCAAGACGGAACGTTTCTGTCATCGGGGCGTCTGGATCTCCGACGTCGAGGAGGCGATCATTTGGAATGACTATCAAAGTGTCGACCGCCTCTTTGAGCGACTCGATGCCTTGCTCGGCGTGTACTGCGCGACGGCGCCCCTCAAACCCAAACGGGCGTGTTACCACCCCAACCGTCAGGGCTCCAACGGAACGAGCCACCTCGGCGATGATTGGAGCGCCACCGGTTCCGGTGCCACCGCCCTCGCCCGCAGTGATAAACACCATGTCCGAGCCTTTGAGAGCCTCTTCCAGCTCGCCCCGGTGCTCCTCAGCAGCTGCTCTTCCGATTTCAGGGTTGGCCCCGGCCCCAAGACCACGAGTGACCTCACGCCCGATATCGAGTTTCACATCAGCATCACTCATCAACAGTGCCTGGGCATCGGTGTTGAGCGCGATGAATTCCACACCACGAACACCCGCCTCGACCATACGGTTGATGGCGTTGACACCACCCCCACCGATTCCAATCACTTTGATTACGGCCATGTAGCCGCCACTTGAATTGCTCACGGACAACCTCCACTCGAGAGAAATCAAAAGCTGAAGTAGAGGTTTACCGTTGTCATGAGATTAAGTAAACCCCCAATGTCTAAGGCTTCAGTAGACCCTTATGGTTGACCGCCGCTGTCGTCGAGCTGGCGGGAATTTGGCTCGAGCGCCCGACTGATGGCCGGATGGGTCGGGGCGATCAAAACAATGACAGCACCATCCGGTATCGACTCAGCAAGCATCACGACCAGGGTTGCGGCTTTGGCAGCCATTTCAACAGGACGACCCAGCCGAACATCATGCCCATCGACTGTTGCCCACAGCTCCCCTGCTACCAGTGTGATCGCCGAAGAGGGCCAGAGGTGTACAGGGAGTGCGTGGTAAAACTCGACGGAGCCAAGCAAGAATGGAGAACTCGACGTGCCAGCGCCCTCAGTCGACGGGAGAATGACCTTTGGTAGCGAGTCGTCTGGGACGACCCCACCCGGAAGCGAGGCACCATCGCCAGAACGCCGTGTCCAACCCTCAGCAGTTTGCACCCAGGCCACGGGAACCCGCTCCACCACCCCAACGATCACTTCGTCTGGCCAGTCGACGTAGACACGTGCGTCGCTGATCCAAGGATCATTGAGTAGTGCCTCTTCGACAGCGCGTGCGCGGATCATGATCGTCGGAGTACCGGCCACCACTCCATATTCGGCGAGAATCGCGTTCGCCCCACTCACCTTGATCCCGGCGGTCCGCACCTGATTGACGCTTAGCCAGGGGGACAACCCCAGCCATACAACAGCGGCAATTATTGCCAAGACGATGAGAAATCTGAGGAGGCGACCCACGTTGCGCTGGGCACGATTCTCTGCAACCGCTTTTCGCCGCTCCATCAATCTTGGATCAATGCTCACCTGTCAAACCCCACGAATTGAATCTCAGGCTCCAGCATGGTTCCACTCAGCTCGAACACCCGGCTTTTGACCAATTCCACAAGGGCGACGATTTCGCTGGAGGTGGCGGTTGAGCCCGCCACGAAGAAGTTCGCATGTTTTTCCGACACAGAGACAGCCCCCACAGACAGACCTTTCAAGCCGAGTGTGTCGATTAGTTCACCCGCAGACATGTGGGGTGGATTCTTGAAGACGCTTCCGGCGTTGAGTGTTCCACCGGGTTGATGCTCCTTGCGCCACCGCGTGATGCGGAGAAGCTCAGCTTTGCCTTCTTCCACTGAACCCGGCCGCCCCTCGAATCTGGCCATTGTGACCAACTCGGCTGAACCGACATTCGAGTTTCGATAAGAGTGATCGAGCTCCTCTGGGCCTCCCGATCGCGACTCTCCGGTACGAACATCAACAATCTCCGCCGACAACAAACAATCCCTGGTCTCCGTGCCAAAACAGCCAGCGTTCTGGCGCACAGCACCGCCAACCGACCCCGGAATACCCACGAAGAACTCGAGACCAGTGATTTGAGCTTCGACGGTCGCCCGAGCGACGCGTGGCAGTGGAACTGCCGAACCAGCAACGATCTGATTCTTGTCTATCTCGATTCTGGCGAAGTCGCCTCCGAGTCGGATCACCAAACCCGGAAATCCACGATCGGCGACTACGAGATTCGAACCGCGGCCGAGCACCATGATGTCGAGTCCTGAGGCAACGCCCGACGAGATCAGCCGATCCAGATCCTCTTGCTTGGCCAGATCGGCAAACCACGTGGCAGGGCCACCCGACTTGTAGGTGGTAAACGGGCCTAGGGGGACACCGGACTTGAGCAACCCAACATCCACGAGACTGTCGATCGAGGTCACAACGTCTCCGCCAGTCGAGCCGCGAGCTCCCCATGGAGAAGTGTGATGTCGCCAGCACCCATTGAAACAACCATGTCCCCGTCCTCGACCTCAGAGACGAGGAATGAAACGAGATCCACCCGATGCGGGACATAGTGGACCTTGGCGCCGAGATCCCTCACTGAGTTGGCTATCAACTCACCATTGATGCCAGGAACCGGTTCTTCTCTGGCCCCGTACACATCGGTCACGACAATCTCATCCGCCAGATCCAGTGCTTCTGCGAACTCCCGATAGAAACGCTCAGTTCTCGAATAGAGATGAGGTTGAAAAACCGCCCAAACCTTTCCCGATGCGGCCGCCTTGGCGGCCTCGAGTGTCGCTCTGACTTCGGTCGGATGGTGGGCGTAGTCGTCGACCAGAGTCACGCCGGCAATCGTTCCCCGATTGTCCCATCTGCGAGCGACCCCGTTGAATGTTGCAAGACCCTGAACCGTGTCGTCAAGGTCATACCCCGACTCGTCCAGGAGGACAAGGGCCCCAGCAGCGTTGAGAGCAACATGTTTCCCCGGATACGGAAGTCTGACATCGACGCTTCGGTTGCCGCCCTTCAAGGTGAAGGTCGAACCGTCGGCTGAAACCTCGAGATTTGAGAGTCGCCAGTGGGATTCGGCCGAGAACCCGTAGGTCGATGCCTTGACGCTTTTCGCAACAGCTGCCGAGCCTTCATCGTCGGCACAGGCAATCACTGGCCCTTCAACAGCTCGAGCGACCGTTGCAAAACTGTGGAGAAGGTCTTCAAATGTGCCGAAGTGCTCGAGATGCTCGGGCTCCACATTTGTGATGACCAGACCGTTCAGGTTGATGCTTTCGAAGGTCTTGAAGGCCTCGTCTGCTTCCACGATCAGCAAATCGGCGATTCCGACATGACCGTTGGTTCCTAGGTCGCTGATCTCACCACCGATGACAAATGACGGGTCGTACCCCGCGGCGCGAAGGGCGGTGATCAGTAGTGCCGTTGTGGTGGTTTTGCCATGTGTTCCGGTGGCCCCAAGGGTCCGAATCTCTTTGGTGAGGGCGTCGAGCAATTGCGGTCGGCGCCAAACGGGAAGCCCAGCTTCCAGGGCTGCCTCGAGTTCCTCGTCGAAATCAGGCACAGCAGAGGAAGCCACCACCAGGTCGGCTGTCAATGCCAAACCGGGGTTATGACCGGCAGCGACAGTGGCTCCCAAGTCCGACAGCGCCTCGAGTGTCGCTCCACCCCTGAGATCGGATCCGGAGATTTCGTAGCCTTGAGCCAACAGCATCTTGGCCAAAGCACTCATGCCGGCTCCGCCGGCGCCCACGATGTGAATCCTCTGAAACGGAAGCCTCATCATATCTCCATCATCGCTCGAGCTATCGCTCGAGCAGCATCCGGTTTGGCGATCTGACTGGCTGCCGTGCGCATCGTCTCCAACTGAGCTGGATCAAACAAATACTGTTCAACGACCGCTCCCAACCGATTCAATTCGCCTTCAGGCAAAGTGACGGCTGCACCCGCTCGAGTGAGGTAGCTGGCGTTGCCGTTCTGATGCCCGGCTGAACCGAATTCACCGGGGACCAGGATCGAAGGTGTCGCCGTGGCTGTCAGCTCGGCGACCGCTCCCCCGGCTCGAGCCAGAACGAGGTCGCACGACGCATAGAACCTCTCCATTTCTTCCTCGAATGCAATCCTTCTCCAAGCCACCCCTTCAGCCGGACTTGCATCTTGGATCGAATTCAAGTGCCGATCACCGGTCAGATGAACAATCTGGAATGGACGGCCTACTCCCCTCTTCGCCAAGCTCATCACAGAGTCATTGAGTGAACCGGCTCCAAGCGACCCGCCAAAGACCCCCAAGACTGGGGTGTCCCCGCGCAGGCCAAAGTGGCTGAGTGAAGTCGTCCTTATGGACTTCCTGTCAAAGGACCAAAACGGCTTGCGTACTGGATTTCCGACCCATTCAGCGTGAGGCAACCCAACAGTCTCCGGAAAAGACGTAAACGATCGGCTGGCCCACCGGGCCGTAATCCGGTTAGCGAGGCCGGCTTTTGCATTCTGCTCCGAGTTCAGGAAGGGCACATCGCTTCGACGAGCCGCCATTCCGGCTGGAACTGTTACATAGCCGCCCATTCCGAGCACAACCCGAACCTGGCTGTCCTCTATGGCCTTCTGGATCCGATTTCGTGCCTTTAGGACTACCCGAGGGAGAGTGAGGTTCTTGGCAGTGAAAGAACGCTGAAGACCCCGCAGCTCAACTTGAAGGAACCCAAACCCTTCCTCGGGATAGACCCGTGCTTCGAGTCGGGAGCCACCGACGAAGAGGATATTGGAACGCAGTACTCCGAGATCGACAAGAGCCTCGGCAACCGACAGACCGGGGAAGACATGTCCTCCGGTACCGGCAGCCGCTATCAGAAAAGTCATGTGTTTCGCTGCACTCCACTCTGTGCAATGTTCACAAGAATTCCCATGGCAGCCATCGACACGATCAATGCAGTTGACCCGAACGAGACAAACGGGAGGGCAATTCCTGTGATAGGAACCACTCCTAGGACACCTCCAATATTCACAAGCGCTTGAAACGAGAGCCAAACTGTGATCCCTGCGGCGACCATCCGTCCGAAACGATCGGGGGCCCGCGACGCAACCATCCAACCGGCTAGAGCAAGGACGACAAAGAGACCTAGGACGGTAAGACCACCTATCAGCCCGGTCTCCTCACCGATGATGGCGAAGATGAAGTCAGTGTGGGCGTTGGGGAGATAGAACCAACGGGCCCGACTGGCTCCTAAACCGACACCAAAGATTCCCCCGTTGCCAAGGGCGTAGTACCCCTGGATCAATTGATATCCGTTGCCCGAGGAGTCGGCGTATGGATCGAGGAAAGCTTCAATGCGGGCTGCGCGATAGGCCTCGTCGAATGCGAGAAAAGTCACAGCACCGACGACAACAAGGCCCAGAAGCGCTACCCATCTGAACGGTGCGTCGCTAGCGATGATCACTGCCATCGCCGCGGCTCCAATGACAATCGTCGTCCCAAGGTCTGGTTGCCTCATGACCAGCACAACCACGACCCCCACTGTGGCCGCAATGGGGACAATGAAGTGTCCAAACTGATTCAGCAGCTTGTGTTTTCTCTCCAAGAGGTAGGCAAGCACGAACACGATCGCGACTTTGGCCACTTCAGAGGGCTGGAACCTCACGAACGGGAGTGGCAGCCATCTTTTCGCCCCGCCCACCTCTTCACCGACCATCAGAACTGCAATGAGGAGACCGACGGTGATCAGAAACGCCGGCACTGCCAGCTTGCGATAAACCCGATAGGGAATGCGGCTTGTGACGAGCAACGCAAGAGTCCCAAACCCAACGCCGATCAGCTGACGTTTGAAGAAGTAGAGCTGATCATCGGTTTGATCGACGGCAACCACCGACGATGCCGACTGGGTCGCACCGAGTCCGATGACTACCAGAACAACCACCAAGACCAGAAGCGTTGTCGCTGTCCGATTGTTTGCCCTCAGCAGATCTGCGCGCTCCCTCGCCGCTGCCCTCACCTTCGATATCGACGTGACGTTTGCTGTCATCCGACCCGCCTTCCCAGTTGCTCATGGGCCAGCTCGGTAAACCGATCGCCGCGAGCGGAATAGGAATCAAATTGGTCAAAACTGGCACATCCTGGTGCCAGCAAGATCGTGTCTCCAGCGACAGCAGCCTGAGCAGCCATCTCCACAGCTACTTCCAGCGTTCCTGCGTATCGCCCTCTCTCGTCGGCCGCGTGAGCCAACTCGCTACCGCTCTCTCCAATCCCAAGGAGCAGACGGACATTCGATTCATGAGCAAGAGGCAATATGTCGAGTCCTTTTGCGAGTCCGCCTGCGATGAGCACAACCGAACGATGCGCTCGGATCGAGGCCACAGCGGCGTGAGGGTTCGTCGCCTTTGAGTCGTCAATCCAGACAACTCCATCAGACGTAGCTATCACCGACCTGCGGTGGGCCCCGGGGAGATAGGTCGTCATCGCTTGGGTAACACCTTTTTCTGAGGCACCCATCCTGAACGCCAGCGCTGCGGCAACCGTGATATTTGAAAGATGACTTGGGTCCCGAGATGGGACATCTGCCAAGTCGATGACAAGGTCGCCAACGACCAGAGTTTCGTCTTCAGGTCCACCGCCGCCTACCGGCCGACTGACTCCAGAGACCGGGTAGAGCTCGGAGAGAGCATTTCCGGCAAGGGAAGTCGCTCCAGAATCGTCTGCATCGAAGACCAAGAAGTCGCTAGAAGTCTGATTCATGAAGATTCGAGCCTTTGACTCGCGATATGAGTGCTCCGACCCGTGCCAATCAAGGTGATCCACGGCAACGTTGGTGATGGCTGCGGCAACCGGGTGGAATTGATCAATGAAACGAAGTTGAAAGCTAGAGACTTCGACAACTAGAACGTCATGCTCCGACTCGGCATAGTCAGAAAGAGGTGCCCCAATGTTTCCGGTAGCCGACACCTCGAGTCCTGAAGCGTTGAGCATGGCGGCTGTAGCTTCGGTGACACTCGTTTTCCCGTTGGTGCCGGTGATGGCAGCCACCGGCGCGTTGAGGTATCTCCAGGCGAACTCAATTTCGCTCCAAATTGGAAGACCCGACTCCAAGGTCTCGACAACCGGGAGGGTTCGTTCCGAGAATCCGGGGCTGGCCACGACCAACTCTATGCCACTGAGGATTTCGGGATCCCAAACACCGCTTGCCACAGCGAAACTCTGCTCCAGGGCGGCCGGACCTGGTGACTGGTCGTAGATCGTGACTGCCATCCCCTGATGACGCGCCAATCTGGCGGCGGCAAGCCCCGAAACCCCGGCACCGAGTACAAGGACGCGGGTCACAAGATGCCTTCGAGACGGAGGAAGTCTCCGTAGAAAAACCCGAGCCCGAGCGCAACCCCGATGCCGGTCAGGATCCAGAAGCGCACGACCACGGTGGTCTCCGGCCATCCACCAAGATCGAAATGGAAGTGGAGCGGCGACATCCGAAATATTCTCTTGCCGGTGAGTTTGAAACTCGCAACTTGAAGGATCACCGACACAGTTTCCGCGACATAAATCGCACCAAGGACGACCAGAAGGAGTTGAGTGTTTGTAAGAAGGGCGAGTGCTGCCAGAAGACCGCCGATTCCCTGGCTACCCACGTCTCCCATGAAGATTTTGGCAGGCGGCGCGTTCCACCAGAGAAATCCAAGTAGGGCCCCAAACATCGCGGCAGAGACGATGGCCAGCTCGAGCGGGTCGACCGCGGAATAGAAATCCGGGTTCCTGAACTGCCAGAAGGCGATGACGGTATATGAGGCAACAACCAGGGCAGACGAACCGGCCGCAAGTCCATCCATGCCGTCGGCGAGGTTCACGCCGTTGGCGGCTCCGACGAGCATGATCAGTACCCAGGCGACGAAGAAGACACCCAGATCGATCCCCAAAGGACGGACAAATGAGATCTCGGTGACGATGCCCGCCTGGGTAGCGCCATACGCAAAAACCCCCGCAATCGCGATCTGACCGATGATCTTCGCTGTCTTCGATAACCCGAGACTTCGCTTGCGAGAATACTTGGTCCAGTCGTCAGCCAAACCAACAAGGCTCATCCCGACGAGAGCCAGGACAGCCAGCAAACCACCGTCGCTGAATGGTCTCATCTCGAAACTGAAACCATCGCCTGGCGTCCAGACCCGAACATGCGAGAACAGCCAACCAAAAACTGCCGCACTGACGAAGACAACGCCTCCCATGGTTGGTGTCCCCTGTTTGTGGCCGTGCTGTCCCTTGATGTCTTCCTGGATGAACTGACCGATCTCGCGCCGTCGAAACAAACGGATCGCGTAAGGCGTCCCGAATATCGAAGCGACGAGCCCGACGGCGGCAGCGATCAAGAGAGGGATCACGTGTCCATGCTCCCCGAATTGGTGTCCAAATCGGCGGAACTCCTGACCAGCCTGAGCGCCTCCCGAGCCACCTGGCGATCATCAAAGGGAACCCTGTTACCACCAATGTCCTGCATCGGTTCATGACCCCTCCCCAAAACGAGAACAATGTCACCGTCGGCGGCATCCGCAACTGCACGTCGTATCGCAGTTCGGCGATCAATCTCGATCAGCGAAACGGAGGACGAATCGAGTCCGGCCACAATGGATGCGACGACGGCCTCGGGCTGCTCCGAGCGAGGATTGTCAGAGGTGATGACAACAAGGTCGGCCGACGAGGCAGCCTCTCCCATCAGCGGTCGCTTGTCGCGATCTCGATCTCCGCCAGCGCCCACAACCGCGACCACTCGCTTTCCCCCAAGCTCACGGGCCGCAACAATTGCCTCTGCGATGCCTTCGGGGGTGTGGGCATAGTCAACGATCACAGTGATCGGATCTTCTCCTGAGACAATCTCGTAACGCCCTGGTACGCCGGCTAAATCGGGTAGACCACTCGCAACATCGTCGAAGCTGACGCCCGCAGCCAGCGAGCAAGCCACTGCCAACAGCGCGTTGTCGAGATTGAACCTCCCGATGACAGGGACGCGGAGCGCAGCACTCCCCCATGGGGTGTCGAGGGTGAAGGTGGTCCCCTCGACGGTGGTGCGAACATCAGAGTGACGACACTGCCCAGACAGGCCAACGGTGAGGAGCTTGCCTTTGAAAGACTCCGCAATCAAGACACCGCCGGGGTCATCGATATTGATCACAGCGGTAGCCACGTCGTGTTCATCAAAGAGACGGCGTTTTGCCGACAAATAGCGATCCATGTCGCCGTGGAAGTCAAGGTGATCTTGGGAAAGATTGGTAAAGGCGGCAACCGCGAAGTGGGTGGCTTTTACTCTCCCCAACTCGAGAGCGTGCGACGAGACCTCGGTTGCAACCAGTTTCGAGCCCGAGTCGCGCATTCTGGCGAGAAGTCTCTGGAAATCCGAAGCCTCCGGTGTGGTGTGCACAGCGTCGAGCGTTACGTTGCCGATCCTCGTGTGAATTGTTCCGATGAGACCAGTTGGAACACCAGCGGAGCTAGCTAGAGATTCGACGTAATGGGTCACCGTTGTCTTGCCGTTGGTACCGGTCACCCCCACCACGATCATGTCCCGGGACGGATCGTCATGGACTGCAGCAGCCAACGGCCCCAGCGCCATCCGAGTGTCCTCAACAATTATCTGGGGAACCTCAGTCTCCAATCTGTGATCGACACAGACAGCTGTCACCCCTCGGCCAACCGCTTCGGGAACGAACAGGTGCCCATCGACCGCCATTCCGCGTATCGCCACGAACAATGTGCCTTCGCCCGTCTGACGGGAATCATGTGTCACGTCAAAGATGCTCAATTCTGAAGACCCATCTGTTGTGTCGACGTTCCCTGAGACGACCGACGCCAATGAGCTCAAGGCGTTACCGCTGTTCGCCATCAGGAGTGACACCGAGTCGGTGAAGGGCCTGTTCCATCACAGCTGCGAATACCGGCGCCGCAGCAGCGCCTCCGGTCCGGTAGTCGAAGTGCGGTGAGTCGACGACAACGGCCACGACGATCTTGGGGTTGCTGATGGGGGCCATCCCGACGAAAGAGGCCCTGGTGTCGTCGGTGTATCTGCCGTCGCTGCCGAGTTTGTTCGCAGTGCCGGTTTTACCGCCCACTCGATAACCCGCTACAGCAGCATTGCCGCCGGTACCACGTTCCACGACCGACGCAAGGAGTGCGCGCATCAGTAAGGCGGTCCCCGATGAGACGACATTGCGGGTCTCGATCCCGGCTACCTCAGTCGCACCGTCGACATCAGTCTTCGATGCCACGATGTGCGGTGTGATCCAGATTCCGTCGTTTCCAATCGCTGCATAGGCCGCCGCCATCTGGAGGGGTGATGCGGCAACGGAGTAACCGATCGCAGCCGAAGCCCAACACGTCTCACAACCCGCCTCGAAGTTGAGAAGGCCGGCTGATTCCACCGTGTAATCGACACCCGTCTTGCGACCCAGACCAAACTTCTCGATGTACTCAACTAGACGGTTCTGTCCAAGCCGATCCGCGATCATGATGGTGCCCACGTTGGAAGAACGCGTGAATATCTCGGCGACGGTCATATCCCGTGTCTCATGCTCCGTGAAGTCCCGGTAGCACCCATAGAGGTCATCTTCGGCTGAACGGCAGGCACCGTCTCTCAGTTCCAGGACGTCGGCCACTGCGGAGATCGTGGTGCCAATATTCACCTCCGACTCTTCGAGCGCTGCGGCAAACGTGATCAGCTTCTGGGTGGACCCGGGCTCGTACATTCCCCTGACGATGAAGTTTGAGAACATCCGACACTCAGACGGATCCTCGAGACGATCGCATTGCGGATCAAGGGTCTGCCGACTCACCGGATCGAACGGCGGCGAACCGGTCATTGCCAGGATCTCACCGGTCTCGACTTCGAGAACCACCACCCAGCAGTTGTCGGCCCCGGTCCTCTTCACGGCATCCATGCACGCTTGCTGCGCCTGATACTGAAGCGGAATGTCAATCGTCGTGTTCAGATCAACGCCTGGAACGGCTGGAACGATGTCACTGATGCCCTGGAGGATCGGAGTTCCGTCGAGGCCCCTTTCGAATTCGGCTTTACCTGGAATCCCGGTCAGTTCCTGGTCGTAAACAAGTTCAAGGCCTTCCTGACCAACACCGTCGATATTCACAAAGCCGATCACATGGCTGGCGACCTCACGGGCGGGATAGATCCGGGTCGGTTCAGGGTGGGCGTAGACGCCTCTTATGCCCATGCCAAGGATCTCCTCTGCGAGAACACCGTCTACCTGGCGTTTCAGATAGACGAAGTCGCGATCGCTGGTCAGTCGCTCGAAAATCAGGTCGCTGTCTGCCTCGAGTAGTCCACCGATCTGCTGGGCTAGCCAGAGTGGCTCCTCAACTTGATTGGGAACGGCAAAGAGACTCTGGGCCTCAACAGTCATTGCCAGCAGGTCGCCGTTGCGATCGAAGATTTTTCCCCGCTGTGGAGCCAGATCTCGCGAAACGAGTCGCTGACTGAGACCTTCCTCAGCTAGGGAAGGAGCCGCAAAGACCTGGATCTGAACGAGGCGATAGCCCATCGCCACCCAGGCGAGAACAACCAGAATGCCAATTAACGCAATCCGGACTTTCGCCGGTTGGAGACGGAGTCGACCGCTACCGGCTGACATAGCCCCACGTCCTCCGGTCGGAACACCGGAGGGGCGGAGCCCCGCTCAGAGTCCCGGTGTCAGCGCATCGACCGGTCGTCATTGGTTTGTCCCGTCCCCATCCCGCTCTGCCACCACGGGTGCTGCCGAATCCAGATCAACAAGAATCTGATTGGTCCTCACCGGAATCACCAACCCAAGTTCTTCGGCCAGCGGCGAGATCCGAGCGGGATTTTCGAGCCGAGCTATCTCGAGGTTGAGTTGCCGATTGAGTGCTGTCTGCTCCGCAACGGCCCTATCCAGTTCTGCCAGATCGAATGCCGAACCGTCCAGTGACGTCCTGGCAAAACCCAGCCCAAGAAAAGCCACTACTGCAATGAGTGCCATGATCATCCAGGGGGCAATAGTGGGCTTCCGGATCCGACGCCCACGCAGAACCCGGAAACCGTCATTTTCCGCTGTTCGCGGCGCGGGACGCACTGTCATGCCGCCACCTTCTCCGCTGCGCGAAGGACAGCCGAGCGAGATCGATTGTTGGCGGCGATTTCGTCAGAGCTTGCCCTTATCGGCTTCCTTGTGAGCAGGCGAAGCTCGGCGCTGACACCACAGCCGCAAACCGGCAAGTCTGGAGGACAAATACAGCCGGTGGCGCCTTCGGCGAAACGTCGTTTGACAATCCGATCCTCTAGCGAATGATACGAGATCGCCAGCACTCGCCCGCCCTCGGCAACCATGTCGATGGCCTGGTCCAGACCACTGGCAACGGCATCGAGCTCACCATTGACCGCAATTCGAATCGCCTGGAAGCTGCGTCGGGCGGGATGACCCGCCCGACGTCGGGCCGCAGGCGTTGCCTCTGCGATGACGGTGGATAGCTGGGCGGTCGAGTTGAAAGGGCGAGCGGCAACGATTGCCCGTGAGATACGAACAGCCATTGGCTCTTCGCCGTATTGGCGGATGATTCTGGCGATTTCGCTCTCGGACCAGTTGTTGACGATCGTCCCGGCATCGAGCTCGGCATCGGGGCCCATGCGCATGTCGAGTGGCCCGTCTTTCCTGTAGGAGAAGCCTCGCTCCCCCACATCGAGCTGATGAGATGAGACACCGAAGTCGAACAACACCGCTCTTGGAGGTTCTGAGAGCTGATCTGAAACAATCTCACCGAGATCGCCAAAGTTGCCTTGAATAACAACAACTCCGAGAGTGCTGGCGTTAGCCAGTGCTTCCGGATCGCGATCAATCCCAATAATCGTCAAGTCTTCTCCAAACTCATCCAACAAACGCCCGCTGTGACCACCGCCTCCAAACGTTGCATCGATCACAACTCCCGGCAGCGCTGGTGCCAACAGTCCGACCACCTCCTCGACCAAAACCGGCCGGTGGTAGTCATCTTCTGGCCTGTTCCCGTCCTGGTCCATTGCCAGCCCCCCGGGCGCTGGTACCAACTAGAAGCGGGCGGAGTCAGGGGCCTTCCAATTGGTTCCGGGGGGCTGGCAATGAGCCAAGCCAAGGCGGGTCTGGTTTCTGTCAAACCTCCTCTTCGAGGTAGAACTCATCACCGGTGCTTCTATCGCTGAGGTAGGTGTCCTTCTCCCATAGTTCGATGTGATCGAAGACCCCAACCACGGCAATCTCATGGCCGGTTATCAATTCGGCGAAATGACGAAGGTCGGGTTTCACGAGGACACGACCCGATTTGTCGAGCGATTGCAGATCGGCGCCACCGAATACAGTGCGGGAGAACCGTCTCCCACCTCTGTCCTGGGGACGATCAACGACTTCTGTAGCCCTTTTCTGGAAATCTTCGACCGCAAAGATGACCAGCTGTCTGTCCTGGCCTTTGGCGACCACACAGCCGCTTTCGAGTGGGCGCCGGAAATTCGAGGGCATGACCACCCTCCCTTTGTCATCAAAACTGTGGAAGTACTCACCCAAGAACACTTCAGCCCTTTTCCGTCCGTCTGACTTGCCAATCCCATCCGTCGGGATTGCTCGCCACTATGGCCCACTTCAACCCACTTGTCAATCATCTCACGCCACCTGGTGCCATCGATCTGTCAGTGGGAGGGCATACAGAAGTGCCCCGAGTTTCTTTTTGCCCCACGCAAAGGGTTCCGAAATCGAATTAGTGAAAGGCTAAGAACCAGTCAGGCAGATTCGGAAAGCAGGTACGGCTGCCAGTCGGGATCGACCTGGAATCCGGTCGATGCATAGATCCAAGCAAACCGACGTGGAGGCCTGGGGTCAGTCTTCAGATTGAAACCACTTTCCGCAGGTGTCCGATCACCCTTACGCACGTTGCAGGCACGACAACATGCGACGACGTTCTCCCACGTGTGATCGCCCCCTCGGGACTTCGGCCGGACGTGATCGAGCGACTCTGCGGCGGCGCCGCAATATTGACACTGATGCCCATCACGACCGAACACCGCCCGTCTCGTCACCGGAACGGCTCGACGGTATGGAACAGTGACGAACCGGTTTAATCTCACCACCGAGGGCAGCCGGAGCGAAAGCGACTCGGAATTCCATGTCTCGTCTTTGGAGACAACCACAGTCGCCTTGTCCAAAAGGACGAGGACCAGCGCCCGCCGCTCGCTAACCACGGAGAGCGGTTCATAACTGGCGTTGAGAACAAGGGCTCGGGCCAAGCAGTCTCCTCAGACGTATCTCAAAGAAGGGTACTCGTATTCAGGAAATCGCAACCCCAACCAAATTCAGGAGTTGACGGCCAACTTCGACTCGGAAGCGCTGGGCAATGAGGCCTGGAGTGCGACGCCGACTGCACGAGTCAGCGCGTTTTCCCAACCAGAGTCGACACTCGCCGAGCCCTGTGTTTCCCTCTCGCCCGTGGAGATCGCCACCGTAAGCGTGCCCTGGTCGTCGACCGAAACCTCAACGACTTCCACAGGGATCCGTCCGATCACCTGACACCAAGCATCTGACAATCCCTGGGCGATCGCAGTCGGTGTGGCGGCTACAACCCGAAACGATCGAATGTTGGTCGTGGCAACTTCAACTCTCGCTCCCTCCCTGATGGGAGTGATCTGGACATCGACCCCAAACTTGACATCGCTTCCGGGTCGTTCAGATCGGTGGGGTCGCAATTTTGGTGGACTCGGCGAGCGGACACCGTATGCGACAAGCAACGAGCGAAGCTTGTCCATAACCAGAGTCTCATCGGCTCCTGGCTCCAGACGAACGTTGATCCCTCCACCTGAGTCGGTTAGATCAACGGCGACTGAAGCGACTCCTGGAATCTCTTGTAATCTCGTGGTGAGACCCGATGTCATCACGCCGGTCCCCACTGTCGAATTCTGCGCATTTGCTGCCGCCATTTGAGATAGTGAACCAGATCGGATGATGTCGTATCGGCATTGGTCGTCCCATACGCAGTTTGGATACGCCAACTGATATAGGCCTTCGAAAGATAAGGTCGACCGTGACGACGCATCGTCCAGCCCGAGCGAATTGCCTCCAAAAGCAGTCTGGGACGACGCAGCAGTGCGCCCATGTGGCTCAATAACCCCAACCGGGTATTCAATTTGGTGCTCCCAGCTTCATTTCCCCAACCGCAGTCTAGCTCCCGCACCTTTGGCCTGGGGTTAGAGTCGCCGTATACAGATTCGGAGGGAGAACGGTCTTGGCCGAGGCAAGCCCCGCGAGGATTGACGTTTTTGGGCAACATTTCAACCGCATCGCCGCCAATGTCGAGAAAGTCATCCAAGGCAAACGTGATGTAATTGAGCTTGTGCTCCTCGCCCTTGTGTCCGAAGGCCACGTTTTAGTTGAAGATGTGCCGGGCGTTGGCAAAACCCAGCTCGCCAAGTCATTAGCCAAGAGCATCGAAGGAGCCTTCAACAGGATCCAATTCACGCCTGATCTTCTCCCTTCAGACGTAACGGGGATCTCTGTCTGGGATAGAGACCGTCTCGAATTCGAATTCAAACCGGGGCCGATATTCGCCAACATCGTCGTTGGGGATGAGATAAACCGGGCAAGTCCCAAAACCCAGTCCGCGCTGCTCGAAGCCATGGAAGAGCGACAAGTGACTTCCGATGGGATCACCAGGAGTCTGGTACTGCCATTCATGGTGATTGCCACACAGAATCCGTTGGAGCATGAAGGAACCTATCCCCTGCCTGAAGCTCAACTGGATCGATTCATGATGCGGGTGGTTATCGGGTATCCGAGCCGTGAAAAAGAACTCGAGATTCTCGACACCCACGGAGTCCGATCGACCTTCTTAGATCTCGAAGCCGTGGCAACGGTCGAAGAGGTTCAGGAGATGGTGGAAATCGCCCGGGAAGTCGCCGTCTCTCAATCAGTGAAGAATTACATTGTCGACCTGGTTGAGGGCACCCGGCTTCACCCCGACGTGATGCTCGGGGCTTCCCCGCGGTCGGCCCTCTTCCTGCAGAGGCTGGCCCGATCGCGGGCCGCCTCCCAAGGCCGTGACTACGCGATGCCTGACGACATCAAAGCCCTGGCAGAGCCCGTTCTGGAACACAGGCTCGTAATGCGCCCTGAAGCGCAAATGCGCGGCGAGACCGTGACCGATCTAATCGAAGACATCCTGGGAAGACTTCGTGTCCCAGGAACCACATCGAGAATCGCCACATAGTGACGGACCACTAGCGATGGACCCTTAAGTGCCCACCATGCGAGGCTGGGCTCTTCTGGGAGCCGGGCTGGCTTTGGGCATCCTCTGGTACGTGTTCGGTGATCCTGAACTGCTCCTCACAGGGATCTTCTTTCTCCTTGCTTCTCTTGTCGGGCTGATCTACATACGAATGAATCGACCGAATCTCGGTACTGGTCGTCGTCTCGGATCCGCCGTGGTCCACAACGGCGACACGACCACAGTGACCTTGTTACTCGAAAACCGAGGACGCAGGACAGTGCGTCGACTTGTCGTCCAAGACGAAGTTGAGCAGTTGGGTTTGGCGACTTTTGAACTTGCCGCATTGGCGCCTGGCGAAACGGCAACTGCCACCTATCGAGTCACCTGTCGCCCTCGCGGTGTGTATTGGGTTGGTCCTGCCAAAGCCTCCTCCTCAGATCCTCTCGGCCTCGCCGAGTTGCACTCACCTGGTAGAACAAAGGACAGAATTGTGGTCTACCCGAGTGTTGAAGAGTTGAGCGGGTTCCCACTTGTAAAAGGCCAGGACCAGGCAATGAATGCCTCCAGGCCAGAACACAGTCAGCGAGGTGGCGAAGACTTCTACACACTGCGTGAATACCAGCGCGGCGACGACTTGCGTCGGGTCCACTGGCCTTACTCAGCGAAAACCGATCAGCTAATGATCCGACAATTGGAGACGCCGTGGCAGTCGCGTGCGCTAGTTCTTCTCGATGTGAGACCTTCCGCATATGAATCGGCTGATGCGTTCGAGACCGCTGTATCCGGTACTGCAAGCGTTGTCACTCATCTCGTCAGATCGGGATTTGACGCCGATCTCTGGGCAGGGGATGCAGACCCGATCGACGCCACTCGGTACTCCTCGGCGATGGAACGACTCGCCCTGGTCGAACCCAACAACGCCATCGACATCAGCTCGGTAGCCTCACGATTGAGGGCCAAAGGCGGTGGCGGCGCACTTGTGTTGGTCACAGGTGTCGCTGATCGAGCCTTGCTCGGTGTCCAGCAACTTCTTTCCAGTGACTACCGCACCACGGTCTTGATGGGAGCGACCAGTTCAACGGCCCAGACTCTGATCGGATTTCACCGCCTTGGGGTGACCACCGTCTCGGTCGAACCTGGAGAGGAGTGGGCCAAGCCCTGGCTAACCGCAATGAGGAGTTCATGGGACGCCGTTTCGGTC
>CAXMOW010000014.1:0-41409 GCA_964195235.1 uncultured Acidimicrobiia bacterium
CTGACCCCCTACCTCGATCCCCCTCCGGGACAGAAGGTCGAGGTCGTCTCCAAGGTGTTGCCGCTGGGACTCGACGTCTTGACCGACGCTGGCTACCGATTCGACTCTGCCCTCACACTGGCCATGAAAGCAATGGCCCAGGCCGAGGCGATCACCGGCGCCCTGGTTCCGAGCTGGTCGGGCACAGAGTTCATGTACCGGTCATTCGGTGCCCTGAAACAGCAAGTCCCAGACGCGCTCACGTCGGATGTCGTAAAGGACGTCGTCGTGCGACAAGCCAGCTATGTAGTCCGGGAGGCCATCGAAGAGCTACCGTCGCTCACAGACGGAGCGCTCAAGTGGTTGACGAACCTCAAACAGGGCGGACTCAAAGTCGAACTCGATACGAGCGATCTCGACCGACACGTGCATGCCCTGCGCGGGATCGCAATGATGATCACGCTCGGCATCCTCGTGGTCGGTCTAGTAATTGGCTCGGCGGTTGCGGCCGGGGTCGGTGGCCTTGAAGGCAGCGCACTCGAACCCGTCACCGACCTCGCGGCCAGCATCTTCGCCATCTCTGCTGTGGTTGGGATGATTGCCGTCATCGTCCTGTCGTGGCGGCTGTGGCGCCTGAGCCGCCCTCCCCGCCGTCGCGATCCGCTAGACCGCCTCTAAACCCGGTGGGTTGGATTCAGGTGGCGAGGGCAGCCCTAGCCCAAGCTCTTCAATACGTTCCTCGGCCGACCTAGACATACCCTCGGATGGATGACACCATCCCGAAAACTCGTCGAAACATTGCAATGACCACCTGACCTCGCAGCCGTTACGTACGGGAGTGGACCGTGCCGGTGGCTTGCCGGTCGGTGACGGTTAGCCCTTGGGCTTTCTTCCAAGCTGCGACGACTTCGACTACTACGTCGTCATCGGTGTCGCTGATGACACGCTCACCTTCGTACCCGTAGACCGCTCGCCGCGCGTGACGGTCGCTCACCTTTTTGAATCGGTGAGCGTGGTGATAACGCCCATCCATGGAAGAAACCGTAGAGGCAGCCGCCTGTCAGATCGGGGACATCGCATCGAAAATCGGCAATCGCAGACCGCCCATAGTGCCGTTAGTGCGGGTCAGAACACACTCAAATTGAAGGTCTCATGAACCTCGCCATGTGGTGGGGGGATGCCGATGCTTCTCATCACCGGGCCGAGCCGGGTAGCAAAAGCACTCTGCATATGGTCAATCGACACCCACAGGTTTGTGATATGAATGCCGCGGGATTCATCCCAGTACACGGCGTGGGCCAACCAACCGTCAACCGGATCACCGTCCCAGTTGACTCCTTGACGCAATCTCTCATACATGTCTCGGGTGAATCCCTGTCCGACGAGTGTCGCGATGGTCGCCATGAGATTCGTCCCTTCGGATGGTGGAGCTAATTCCCGCCAGAATCTTGGCACGACTGTCAAGGTCGCCCATAAGTACCGCTATGGGCACAGCGTTTGCGGTCTCATCTGCCTCTCTCCTGATTTACTGAGATGACCTGATAAACTTCGATTGCTGAATGTGATCCCTCACGGTCCATTCGGCTACCCGGTGGGCTGGGTGGTTGAAGGAGAAGTGAGGATGCTTCGAAGACGCAGCGGTTTAGTTGTCGGTAAGGACTTCAAACCGCCTACTGGTGGAAACCACGAAAACTTCTGTTATCTGGTCGTCGATATCTCTGACGGTGAGTTGGTTTCGGTCCGTCTCGCTAGAAGTCAGATCGATAAAGCTGTGCTAGGTGATCGAGTTGAGTTTGTGGAGCCCCGTCGATACGGCAAACCGGTCCGATGGCTTAGACGAATCTGAAACCAGACGACAAAACCGGCCCGCATGTGCCGTTATGTCCGGGTTGCTGAAGTTCTTCAGGATTCCGTTTCGTTGATCGATCCGATCTCGGCCTTCCATACGAGAGAAGGCCCCACGGATAGGAGGCCTTCTTTCGATGGGTTGGCATTAGTTGTTTCTCCATATCGGCACCTGAGGGCCTGCGACTTGGGTGCTATTCCCACCAGACACAGCGGGACTAGTCCCTGGAACGACGGCCCACAAAAATGCCGTTATGTGAGCGGGTTGGTGGGCGACCAACTTTGCCACGAACAAGACACCCACGTCCTTTATGTGGCCCTCAACCTAAGAACGTAAGAGAAAAATGCCGACCAACCCTCCAAACCGGTCACAGCCATTATCGGCAACCGGGGGGTTGCAACGGACGAAACCGGGTCAGGCCATCCCGGAATCGTCCAAAACCAGCCGCCCATAACCGGTGCCGGCTGTTGAGACCCAGCGGACATGAGTGCTGTCATGCTCGGAGTTCTCATGACTCATGAGTTCAGCTTGGGTGCGGGTTCGTTTGGGTGTCCTTGTCTAAGCGCCCCCAAGTAGACGCCGACCAAGACGAGAACACCCCCACCGAGCAGACCGAGCGTGAGCTGCTCGTCGAGGAGCCGTGCTGAGATGAGAACTGTGACAATGGGCACGATCACAAACCCGTAGTTGACTCGGGAGGCGTCCCAGTATCTGAGCACAATGACGTAGAGAGTGAAAACTACGCCGGAGCCGATCACTACGAGGTAGATGACCGCCCACCAGGTATCGGCTTGTTGCGGCAACCTCACTTCATTGCCTGCAAGGAGAGTGAGAAACGCAAGGAATATGGCTCCGACGCTCATGCCGACAGCGTTCGCCACGATGGGGTGGACTGGAGGGAACCGTTTCACCGTGATAGCGGCTTGGGCAAAACACACCGCCGAGCCGAGCACCGCAAGGATCGAAAATATCGGGACGGGGCCCTTGAGAGTGAGACCCGACATGACAACCACTCCTGTCATCGCCAGAAGTGCTCCGAGGACAGACGACTGGTGAAGACGCTCCAACCGCTGAGCCACAGCAAGGAGAAGAGTCGCTAGTGGGACGACCGACAGAAGAATCTGGCCGAAACCGGCTTCCAACTCAACCAGCGCATAGAAGAAGAACCCGAACGCACCTCCGAACGCCAAAAGCCCATACAACGCAGAACCCAACAAAGCTCGCCCCACAGGAAACCGGTGACCCGAAATCACCATGACCGTCAGCATCAACACTGCCGCCAATCCAAATCTCAGCGTTGCTCCCCAGAATGGATCCAACTCCTGGTTCGAGATACGGACACCAACAGCGTTCCCGCCGGCCAGCACCGAGTACGCAAAAAACGTCACCAATGCGATGCGTTCGGTTTTTCCACCCACACCTCGACCCTACGCAAACACCCTGACCTCGCAGCCGCTATGTGCGACTCGTTTGGGTCTAACCGGCATTAGTGACAAAGAGGGCACCCGTTAACCCTGTCGAACCGCCAATCGACCGCCCATTGGGTGTACCCCTTGGGATCAAAAAGGCGTCTTGGGGGTGCAGTTGACCGCCGCCACAATCAACCTATTCCGACTGTCACGAGGTGGTCCCTCGCGGGCGATGCGTGGGATAGGCCCTCAATCACGGGTTGGAGCTGAAGAGGACCTCGGCGAGTGCTCGATACCCGTCTACAGGGTCCGGTCCCAGAGTCTGGATCGACACGTGGTCCGCCCCAGCCTTGAGATGACGGCTTAAGCCTTCGACAATCTCCTGGGGGGTGCCGGCCAAGACAAGCTCATCGACGAGTTGGTCGCTCCCACCAACATCAAGGTCGGGTTCGGTCCATCCCTCCCTCACCAGGTTGTTGCGATAGTTCACCAATCTGAGATATCGGCTGACCATCGCCCTACCGATTTCACGAGCCTTCTCCTGGTCGGATTCAACGACCACGGTCTGTTCCGGGGCCAGTAACGGCTCATCACCGATAACCCCGCGAGCTAACCGAGTATGGCGAGGTGTCGTCAGATACGGGTGGGCGCCCCTGGTGTACTCGGCTGCGGCTGCCAAAACCTTGGGACCCAAAGCGGCAAGCACCAAATTTTCTCTGGGCACGCCTGCCGCGTCGAGTTGGCTCAGATAATCGAGAATGGTGGTCAACGGATGGCGATACTCAGAGGTCGCTTCAGGGTGCCCAATGCCGACACCGAGCAGGAACCGGCCCGGATGTCGTTCACTCACACGGTGATAAGACTTGGCGACAGTGCTGGCATCGTCGTGCCACATGTTGACGATCCCGGTGGCTATCGGGATTGAATCCGTAGCGTCCAAAAGCTTCTCGATGCTTCTCAGGTCACCGGTCGGTGAACCGCCCAGCCAGAGGGCACCGAATCCGAGCCGTTCCACCTCCTGAGCAATTTCAGCTGTCGTCTCACCGGCACGTCTAAAGATTCCAAATTTGCCAAGTTCAATTGTCATGTCTCTTCCAATGATTCAGACCTCGAGTTATTTCAACCGATACCAGAAACCATATTGGCTGGCCTCCTTGACGGCTAGTTCTCTTAGGTCTGCGCGTTCGCAGGGTCATCGACCAACGGGCTCACCCCGGAGGAATTGGGACCTGTTGAACGGTCCCGGACTTGGGTCGCTGTCTTTCTGACCCAGACCGATTTCTGGTAGATGATTACTCAGCGGACTGCTGAATGACGTGGATCTGCCGTTCCCCGAGGAAAACGATCACATTCTTTCGATTTCGTAGCTCCAAGTCGCACCATCGTCCGCGACTCCCACGTCCACTCGAACCTGGTGCCCGGCCTGAAGTTCAAGTGGCTGTTCCAACATGAACACTCCTTGGTCCCAGCTCGGAGCCGTGCCGCGGGGTCGGTTGGTCAATTTCACACCGGCAGAGAGTGTCGCGTCGAACCACACGCCCACCGCATGGACTGTGGCATCCCTTCTTGCCGTCAGTAAACAGGTTCCGGCAAGTGAAGTGGGAGCGGTGTAGAGGTCAGCCTCCATGACGACAAGTGGTTCACTGACCACCGAAACTGGACTCACCTCGTCCCACGCCACTCTGTTGATCACGAGATCGCGAAGCGGGGAGACGTCGAACGTATAGAGCGGAGAAGAGAGCTTGTTTATCTCGTCGTAGTCACGTGGCAGCTCGAGGAGCGAGCAGATCAGGTTCAGTTGGCTCGGGATCAGTCGAGCGCCCGGTTTGAGCAGTCTCGACCTCGCATCCGCCATCCACGTCAAAATCCCCTCGTCAAAGCCGGCATTGCCAATCGTCTCGGTGATCAGAACGTCCGCCAGTTCGGGCAACTCGATGTCGGTGGACTTGCCGACGACGAACTCGATTTGGTCGCTCACTCCATTGACTCGCGCCACTTGTTTGGCAACTTCGACGATGACCTCTTGTTCAATCGCGTACACCTTCCGTGCGCCCGCAGTCAACGCGAACAGCGAAAGAAGGCCAGTCCCCGTTCCTAGGTCGATCACAACATCGCCTGGCTTAACGGTGTTCACGATCGCCTTCAGAAAGGCCTCTGAGCGCACTCTGTCGGTCACCATCGAGTGGTGGTAGTCGTAGAAAGCGATCGCAGTGCCGTCTTTTGTCGTTTCGATGGCCGTCATGTTCTGTCTCCAATCGCAGCAGCGCTCTTCCCAACCAATGAGATTGCAATTCCGGAAGTTATCTTGCGGTGATCCAAAAACAAACAAGGACAATGGCTGCAGCACCACAAGAGGTGGTCGATCATCAGCTCGCTGATCGGCTGAGTCATGGCAGAGTTGGGCCTCACCTATTCAGACGGTGGTACACACTCCATCGCCGTTTCAACCAAAGATTTCGAACTAGCCAGCGGTCCCGCATTTTCGAAATAGTGGACTTGGCAAGGCCGCCGATGACACATCACGCGCTGGCGGTGTGGCCAACCCGGCGACACCTCCGAGCCTCATCAACATCGTCAAAAGTCACCGAGTAGGTTCGCTGCCGCACCCGCCAAGAGGAGAAGAAGATGCTCGAATATGTCTTTCGGTTCACCGTGGATAAGGGCAAGCAAAACGAGTTCATCGAGTGGCTGAGAACGAATGAGGACGACCTCAAGGAGCACACCCGTCCCGGATGGACCTATATCGGCACGTGGATGACAGTCGGTGGATTCGGTGAGTACGACGGTGAGTCCCGCTGGGCCTTGGAGAGCTACGAGTCACTAGGTGAGGGTTGGGGCGACGAGGTCGCACAACGGCTATTGAGTGAATTCCTCATGTCGACCGACAACGTCCAACGCCAGGTCAGCCTTCTTCGAAGCGTGAACACAGTTCAATCTGTGCCAAACCTTTAGATAGAGGAGACTTGAGTCTCGTGAGGCGGCCGTGAAAGTGTGGATCCGGCCGAAGATCGCTCGAATGGCGACACCGACTTTGGACCACGAGTGACTACACGAGGGTTTGTCGGTCGTGCCAGGGACGTCGACCAGGCTCGGCTTCCACCGGGTCAGTACCTGGAGCGGGGATTCCCGGTCCTGTCATACGAAGCAACACCGTCGGTTGACCGCGCCGACTGGCAATTCTCGATCGAGACTGCTGCGGGTTCAGCTTCATGGGATTGGAACCAGATGCTGGAACTTCCCCAAACGAGTCTCACCGTCGACATCCATTGTGTCACCAAGTGGACCAAGTTGGATACGACGTGGGTCGGGGTCAGCATCGACGACTTCCTGAGCGCGGCAGGTCTGGAGCTGTTTTCGCCTTACGTAATGGCGAATTGCTACACCGGATACACGACCAACCTGCCTAGCGAAGATGTGCTCGACGACCGGGCGATGGTGGCGCATACCTTCGACGGGGAACCTCTTGATCCTGAGCATGGAGGACCTGCGCGATTGTTGGTACCGCATCTGTATTTCTGGAAGTCGGCGAAGTGGGTCCGTGGTTTACAAGCGATGGATGAGGACAGTCCCGGATTCTGGGAGGGCTACGGATACCACATCAGGGGCGACCCATGGCTGGAGCAGCGGTATGCCGGCGATTGACACCTCCGCGCAAGTGGCCGGCGCGTTTAGTGGGGTGGGTGCGTGGCAGCGGGCGACGGTCGCTTCGGTAACCGTGGAGACATATCGGGCGAAGACATTTCGGGTTGCCCTTTCAGATTGGAGCGACTTCCGCTCCGGTCAGCATGTGGACGTCAAGTTGACGGCACCCGACGGTTATCAGGCACAGCGGAGCTACTCGATTGCGTCTTCACCCGAACTCCTAGGTTCGATCGATCTCACGGTCGAACTAGTCGAGGGTGGTGAAGTCTCGTCTTGGTTTCACGACGTTGCCGAACCGGGTGACGTCTTTGAGTTGCGCGGCCCGATTGGTGGACCTTTCACTTGGACCGTTGATGATGGTGGCCCGTTGCTCCTTGTTGGCGGTGGGTCGGGCGTGGTGCCGTTGATGTCGATGCTGCGGCATCATCGAGCACATGACTTCGCAGCACCGGCTCTGCTCCTGTACAGCTCGCGAACGCTTGACGATGTGATCTACCTAAACGAGCTCGAGTCGTACGCATCGACTGATAGTGGTCCCACTGTGTCACTCACGTTGACCCGCCAAAATCCGCCGGGCTGGACCGGCTATACCCGCCGAATCGACCAGAGAATGATCGATGATCTGCTCGACGAGGTGGGTGAGCCCACCTTGGTCTTCATATGCGGACCGACCGCATTCGTCGAGAACGCTGCCGGCCTGTGTGTCGCCGCAGGTGTATCAGCTGAACGAATTAGAACTGAACGTTTTGGACCGTCTGGCTAGAGCAAAGGAGCGATCAATGCCTGCCCATCCCGATACCTATATTCCAGCCCCGGTAGTGACAGTGCAGTGTCCCCGCTGTGGCCAACATCGAGACATCCCGGTGGTGGTTGCTTCTCCTGGCGCTGTGATGTTTTCAGGGGTATGCACGACACCCGTCCCTGATGCAGGCTTTTGTTCGACAACTCTGCAACTCTCGGCAACAGCCCACGTGTTCGCCTTGGGTTCCGCGTAGACCAACCGCCGCGAATTCGCAGCGGCGAATTTCGAGACATCAAGTGGTAGAAAAACGTCAACAGCAAACAAACAGAATGCCCCCGATCGGGCCAAACCATCTGTTCGCCTTGCTCATTGACATCTTCGAGGTATGTCATAAAGACGAACGGCCCTCACATTTGGGTGACAAAAGGTGTCTTCTCAGGACACTCTGAGGTCTACCCGTTTCAATAGTTGGGCATTGATCGCGACGACAATTGTGCTGATAGACATGAGAAGGGCTCCCACGGCCGGAGGCATCAAGAAACCCCAGGGAGCAAGTACGCCGGCCGCCAACGGGATCATGACGATGTTGTAGCCGGCGCCCCACCAAATGTTCTGAACCTGCTTTCGATAACTGGCGGCGCTGAGCTTGAGGATCCGAACTATGTCCAGTGGGTTGCTCTTTACCAACACCAGATCGGCAGACTGCACCGCAACGTCGGTGCCACTGCCGATGGCAATACCTATGTTGGCCCTGATTAGTGCGGGGGCATCGTTGACACCATCACCAACCATGCCAACCATTACGCCTTCGGCTTGGAGCTCCTGGATATGCCGATCTTTGTCTTCGGGCAGAACCTGCGAGAAGTAGCGGTCGATTCCAAGTTCGCCGGCCACCGCCCCGGCAACTTCATCACTGTCACCTGTCAGCATTGCGACTTGGACATCCATCCTGTGTAACGCATCTACAGCTCGACGGCTCTCACTCCTGATGACATCGCCCAGGGCGAAAGCAGCAACGGGCGCTCGATTCCTAACCAGATAGACGACTGACCGAGCCTGGCCTCCAGCGACGGTGGCGAAATCTCGAAGGTGGGTTGGGACACTGATCCCGAGTGCCTCAATGAGTCGGGGACCGCCAACGTGAACCTCTTCACCATCGACACTCGCCCTGACACCGCGACCTTTCAAGACTTCAAACTCGTCAACGTGGGGGACGGTCAACCCACGCCTCTCCGCTTCGTTCCGAATAGCCGCGGCCATCAGGTGCTCAGAGTCGCCTTCAACTCCCGCCGCCATTGCAACGGCTTCGTTCTCATCCACTCCGTCGACGCTGGCGATGCCGGTAAGACCAATCCGACCCTCTGTAAGGGTCCCCGTCTTGTCGACGGCGATCACTTCTAGATCTTTAGCCGTGTCAATGGCCTCACGATTCCTGATCAGGGTGCCGTTTGCTGCTGCGATCGCTGTCGTGTTGGCCACCACGAGTGGTATCGCCAGTCCGAGCGCATGGGGACAGGCAATCACCAGAACGGTTACTACCCGCGCAATCATCTCCTGCTCGAGTCCACCGAAGACCGCGGTCCAAACTACGGCTGTGACCAGGGCCGCAAATACCGCTGCGTAGAACAGAAAGGAGGCGGCTCGATCCGCAAGGAGTTGTGTGCTCGACTTGCTGGCCTGCGCCTCGGCAACCAGCTTCATGATGCCGGCCAGGGTGGTCTGGTCCCCGGTCGCCGTGACACGAGCCCGGAGACTCCCGCTACCCCCATTGACGGTTCCCGCGATCAGTTGGTCGTCCTCGCTCTTTCCCACCGGCATCGACTCCCCTGTGATCATCGACTCATCGAGGTCGCTGGAACCGCCCACCACCGTGGCGTCGGCGGGCACACTGGCCCCAGGTCGGACCAGAACGACATCCCCGGCCTCTAATTCGTTGGACGGCCGCTTCTCGATCTCGCCGGTCTGAGTTACCACCTCGGCCTCATCTGGCAGGAGTGCCGCGAGGGCGTCCAACGCCCCCGATGCGAGCCGAACGCTTCTCATCTCCATCCAGTGGCCCAACAGCATGATGTCGATGAGCGTGACCAGTTCCCAGAAAAAGTCCTCACCGAAACCACTCCAAATCAACGTGGCCATGCTGAACACATAGGCGACAGTTATTGCCAGCGCGATCAGCGTCATCATTCCCGGCTTCCTAGAGCGCAACTCCCATCCCGCCATACGAAGGAAAGGTGAACCTCCGTAGAAGAAGATGTACGTCGCCAGAACCGGGACAATCAGTGCGCTTCCCGGGAAAGTGGGTGCGGCATAGCCAAACCAGCCCTGGATGCTTGCGCTCCAATACAGCACGGGAACACTCAAAGGCAGACAGACCCAGAACCTTCGGCGAAACGTCTGCTCGTGACCCGAATGATCACCGTGACCCGAATGATCACCGTGACCCGAATTATCACCGTGACCTTCGTGGTGGGCGTGTTCTTCTTCCGTATGTGTCTCGGCCGGATCGAAAGCGCAGATTCGACAACAGGCGCAATGATCCTCGGTGGCGGTTGTCATCAGGGTGGGTAAGGCTCGAATCCCTCGGTACGTTGATTCTCGCGGACGAAAGCCGTGATCGCCGCGACGTCTTCGTCGGTCAGGTCTGCGATCGGAGGCATCGAACCAAAGGACCAGTGGTGCTGGGTGCTACCGATCTTCACCGCCAGGAAAAATGCTCCATCAGCGTGATGGCCAGGTCTGTAAAGATCCGAAAGGTGTGATGGGCCGCGTTCAGTGCCCCGCAGGTCTTCGCCGTGACAGGTTGCGCAATTGGCGGTATATAGAGGCTCTCCCGCGGCAACCAATACCGGATCCTGCTCCGGCACCTGTGATCCATCGGAGGCGGTTGGAGTGCATGCAGCAATGCCCAGGATCATTACGCACCAGATCGACAAACGACTCACTGCCGAAGGTTCTACACCAACGAGACTTGGCCTGCTCAGTCTCCGTCCGGGAAGACGATGCCGAGGAGCCAACCCGTAATCGAGATCACCACCGCACCCCAGAAGGTGGCCCAAAAGAAGCCGGTGCTAGTGAGACCCAAGTCGAAGACACTCGGACCAGAGAGCCAGATGACAAGCTGAAGAATCAATGCATTGACGATCAGCAAAAACAGACCAAGCGTCAACAGGATGAAAGGAAGGCTGAACAGCTTCAAGATCGGCTTAACAAACGTGTTCGCCAGACCCATGATCGTCGCCACGACCAGGAACTGATACCACTCACCGTCAAACTCGAGACCATCGACGAGCCATACAGCCACCCCCAGAGATGTCGCGGTTACCAGAAATGTCAGCACGAATTTCACGAGCCGAGAGCCTAGACCCGGTGCAACCACCGCCGCCGCTGGGAATGTTTAGATAACACCATGGACTCGCTCGACTTGACCATCCACACTGGTCACCGCTCCACGACTGTGGACCTCACCTCCGAGATCGCCGGGTTCTGCAGCGACAAGGGTGACGGCCTGCTCACCGTTTTCGTGCCTCATGCAACGGCGGGGGTGGCCATCTTCGAGACCGGAGCGGGAAGTGACGCCGACCTCCTCGACGCAGTCGATGAATTGTTGCCAGCGGACCCGTCTCGGTGGCGTCATGAGCACGGGACACCCGGTCACGGCCGCGACCACGTCCTCCCCGCCTTCATCAGTCCTTCAGTCACTGTCCCGGTCGAAGATGGCCGAATGATGCTTGGAACCTGGCAATCAATCGTTCTGGTCGACAGCAACGTCGACAATCCCACGCGGACCGTGCGGTTGTCGTTCATCGCCGGCTGAACGTCATCCTCCGTCGGACACCGTTCGCGACCACTTCCGTTACCCTTCACCCATGCTGAGCGAGCGCTTCGAGCGACTATTCCGGCGGCTTGTAGTTGCGTTCCTTCGCTACGACGATGCACCTCGGACACCAACATCGGTGATCGGGCTCGCCGCGGCTCGAGCAGATCTCGACGCGGTAAGGCGGGAAATCGCAACCGAACGAGAGAGCGTCCTTGGCCTGGGCAGATCACGGACCCGGGAAGATCACTGGCGAATCGAAGAGGCGATTGCCCGCGATGGGCTTTTCACCATGGCACACACCTCCAATTGAGTCCGATCGGGACGACGCCCTCAACGAGAGAATGGGGCTCCCACCTCGTTATGTCGTCGACGACTAGTTCTCTGACAATTCCAAACGCATGAACGGTCTGGTTTCTGAGCGCCTGGCAACTTCCTCGAAGCCACATGCTTCAAACATGGAGGCGAAACCCATCCACGACCAGAAATCCGGCACCGAGTCGGTTCGCGGCTCAACCGGATAACCCTCAACCAGATCGGCTCCCTGCGATCTTGCGTAATCTACGGCCGCCCCGAGTAGATCTTTCGCCACCCCGGTCCTGCGATGCTCCTTCGGAATCACAAAGCAAGTGATCGCCCACGCTTGACGGTTATCTAGAGGCTTGGTGACTCGCGAACGCTCCAAGCGCCCGTACCACTCCCTGGGCCCGACCTGGACCCAGCCCACGGGGGAACCCCTTCGATAGCCGATCAACCCTGGGACCTGCCCGACGTCGACGATCTCTTTCATCAGCGCTCGATTCGCATCCCCGGCCATTTCGGAGAACACCCGGCTCTTCTGTCGGTAGTACATGCAAAAGCAGCCGGCATCGCCGCCTTTGGGGCCCATCACCAACAGAAAGTCCTCCCAAAGAGCCGGCGTCAAAGGCTGATAGTCCATCAGAGAATGCCAGTCAGAATCCAAGGATCTCCACTGCCGTCGATGCTAGATAGAGAAGGGCGGTCCCGAGGGACCGCCCTTCTAGCTCCGTTGGGTACCAGCAGTCTTACTTGTCGCCGCCGTCCTCTTCGTGGCCGCCTTCTTCACTGCCACCTTCTTCGCCGCCACCTTCTTCGCAGACTCGGGTGAACTCATAGACGTTGCGATCACCATCGTTGGTCTCGAGGACCACCGCATGGGTACCACACGGCATCTCCGGGAATGTCACCTTCAGGTACCACTCACCGCTCTCTGGGATCGTGGTGGTTGCCGAGCCCCAGTCGTTGCCGATCCAGATCTCAGTTCCAGGAGTGCCCGTTCCGTACCACTTGTCATATGGCGGGTTCTCGCCGCATGAGCCGTACTTCTGATGAGCCGAGAAGTCACGCTCCTTGGGCTCCTCTTTGGGCTTTTCCTCATCCTTGGGGGCGTCGTAATACGCCTGCACCGAAGCGGTCGATTCGTTGCCGGCCTCGTCATGGGCGGTGAACGTGGCATTGTTGGCGCCCTCGTGGGTGAGGATCAGAACGATTCGCCAGTTCCCCTCGTCGTCAACGTCTGCCTCGTATTTGCCGACAAACACGCGAGCTCTCGGCTCGGTTTTGCCCTCAAACGCAACTTCCTTCTTCTCGAAGTGCTGTCCGTTCTCGGGGTGAAGGATGACAAGGTCAGGAGGATTGGTGTCCTCTTCGTCTTTGACCTCTTCCTTCTTCTCCTCCTCTTTAGGAGGTTCCTCCTTGTGTTCCTCTTCTATGGACTCCTCCTTGGCAGGAGGCTCTTCCTTTTCGTGGAACGTGGAGGAGGTCGTGGTTGGCTTCTCTAAAGCCTGGGGTGTCTCGTCAGCAGCGTCATTTTCGGGTGTGCCCATAAAGGCCACCGCTGCACCGGCCACTAATACCAATGCAAACGCCGCAACGAAGACCAACGCCTTCCTCATTGCCTGTCTCCCTCATTTCGTGCTCCCAGCACGTCCCCGTCGCAACATTATCCCCGAGCAATCGGCGCGCGGATATGGGTAAGGCGACCTATGCAGATCAGACTTCTTCGAGCGCCTTGTCGAGATCGGCAATGAGATCAAGGGACGCCTCGATACCAATCGACAAGCGGATCAACCCGGGTGTCACACCGATTAATTTCTTGTCATCCGGCGCCATGGTCGAGTGGCTCATCGTCCAAGGATGAGATGCCAGTGATTCAGTCCCACCGAGCGAAACCGCCAGATGAACAAGTCTCATCGCGTTCAGGAACCGAAACGCCTCCTCTTCGCCGCCGATCACTTCAAAGGCGATCATCGCCCCCGGCCCGGTCGCCTGTTTGTGATGAACGACACGTCTCGGATCGTCTTCCGCAAGAAGACTCAAGTGGTTCACCGAAGCAACCTTGGCGTGACCGTTGAGAAATCCGGCAACGTTGGTGGCAGTTTCTGTCTGACGCTCAACCCGGAGGGACAATGTCTCGAGACTGCGACTGAGAAGCCACCCCGTGTGCGGCTGAGCAGTGGTCCCAAGTCGGTATCGATTGTGACGCATTTCTTCCAATTCAGTTTTCGACCCACATACAGCGCCGGCAGTGAGATCACTGTGGCCACCGAGATACTTGGTGGCGGAATGAATCGAGAGGTCTGCGCCCAGCTCGAGAGGGCGTTGCCACACCGGACTGAGAAGAGTGTTGTCAACCGCCAGGATGGCGCCGCTCTCATGTGCGACCCTGCCGGCCATCTCGATATCGAAGATGTCGTTGGTGGGGTTGGCCGGACTTTCGACATAGACCATCGCCAGATCATCGCCGACCATCTTCCGAAGATCCCCCTCGGTCGCGCCCGCAGTGAATGACTTCGCCGTGACCCCGAACTCACTGAACATGCCTTCCAAAAGCGCGGCGGTTCCCCCGTAGGCCGGAGTCGAATAGAGAATTTCTGATCCAGGTCGGAGATGGGTGAAGAACACCGTTGAGATCGCGGCCATCCCGCTATTGAATAACAGGGCATCTTCCGACTTCTCCCAGGTCGCCAGGCGCGCCTCGGCAACACGGACGTTGGGGGAGTCAAGCCGTGAGTAGATGTAGCCCAACTCTTCACCGGGTTGGGCTTGGTCGAGCCCATAAGCCACCTCGAAAAAGCGCTTTCCTTCCTCAGCCGTTTCGAAAACGAAGGTTGAGGTCTCGTAAATCGGTGTCTTGAGCGAACCGAGATGCCGTTGAGGCTCATGTCCGTCATTGACAGACGCAGTGGAGGGGTCGGTGCTCATCCCAGGAGCCTAGATATCCTTAGATACCGTGGTTTCGGTCCAAGCGTTCCGATAATCCCGTTGTGGAGCGAATAGCCGAAGCCATTGGGATCGAAACCGCCGCGTTTGAGAACATTCTCTTCACGATTGTCGCTTTGATCGTTGTCTTCGTCGCACGTGTAGCAGTTCTCCGCGTCATAAACGCCAACGTCGAAGGTCACGACGCACAGTATCGCGCTCGAAAGATCGTCAACTACACAACCACAGTCGTCTTCTTCATCACGGCTGCGTTCATCTGGCTCGATGCTTTCAGCAGCCTCCCCACCTACTTGGGTCTGGTCTCTGCCGGTGTTGCGATCGCGTTGTCCGACGTGCTGAAGAACATGGCGGGATGGGCTTTCATCCTCAGTCGAAGACCATTCGAGATTGGGGACCGCATCGAGGTGGCCGGCCTCAAAGGAGACGTCATCGACGTGCGACTGTTCCGGTTTTCGCTGATGGAAGTCGGAGGTTGGGTTGACGCCGAACAGTCTTCGGGCCGACTCGTCCACGTCCCCAACGGGATCGTTTTCACTGAGCCCGTTGCCAACTACACGGAAGGCTTCGCATACATCTGGGACGAAATTCCGATCCTGATCACCTTTGAATCTGACTACAAGAACGCCAAGGCGATGGTGCTCGACATCCTAAAAGAAGACGCTCCCGACACACACGGGGTCGCCGGGCAGCGGATCAGAGAAACGGCCAGGAAGTATTCGATCAAGATCGGGACGCTCACCCCAATTGTCTATGTTTCCGTGCGGGACAGCGGAGTCCTGCTCACGGCCCGATATCTGGTGGAGACAAGAAATCGGCGTGGTGCAGAGGACACTATCTGGCAGGCAATCCTCGATGCATTCAACGAGACCGATAGCGTGGCTCTGGCCTATCCCACCATCCGTGCCTACTTTCCGGACCAGCTTCAGCTAGACAAAGAGTGATGGCAAACCCGCTCGCTCAAGCCGCTGAGGTCCTCCGGTCGGCAGAACAGATCTTGGTGTTCAGTGGGGCTGGACTGAGCACTGAATCAGGGATTCCGGACTTCCGCGGGCCCGATGGTCTGTGGAAAAAGGTCGATCCCGACGATTTCTCGATCGAGCGATGGGTGTCGAGACGTGACATTCGCTCACGGGGATGGAAGATGCATTTGGACGGAGAACTCTGGGGAGCGCGATCGAAGGTGACGCCCAACAAGGGCCATCACGCGATCGTCAAACTGCGCGATGCTGGAAGGCTTGCCGGCGTTGTCACCCAGAACATCGACGGGCTGCATCACAAGTCCGGATTGGAGGACGATTTCGTAGCGGAACTGCATGGCAACGTGCGATTCAGCCATTGCCTGTCATGTGAGGGCCGCTGGCCCACCGAAACCGTCCTGGAGTGGATCGAAGGGGGTGATGACGACCCGCATTGCCCACTATGCGCCGGAATGGTGAAGACCGACACCATCCTTTTTGGCGAAATGCTTCCTGAAGACGAGGTCCGAAAAGCGAGTGTGTTTCTTGCCATCTGTGACGCAGTGTTGGTGGTCGGGTCCACCGTCTCGGTTTGGCCGGCCGCCGACGTGGTAGTCCGGGCGGCAAATCAAGGCAAACCGGTGGTGATCATCAACAAAGGCGAAACCGATGCCGACAATCTGGCTGCGGTGCGTATTGACTCTGGAATCGGTGAGACGTTGCCGGGTCTGGTGGACGGAATTCTCCGCCAAGGGGACCGTTAACTGGTCACTCCGAAGAACTGGTTCAGTTTGATAGCGAGCTGTCCTGCCGTCAGCGCCCCGAGAGTGACATCGACAACATCCCCTTGCTCGTCGTAGAGAACGGTTGTTGGTGAGCCTCGGGCGCCGAAGTTGGTGGCTAGTTGCCTTCCGTCGTGCTGACCGATGTCACGAGCCAAAGGCCAGTGAGAGATCCCCATCTGATGGGCAAACGGAAGACCTGCCCCGTTGTTCATGGTGTTGATCCCAACAAAGTTGACCTGTTCCTCGAGTGCTGAACTGAGCTGCCCAAACCCGGGCAATTCCCGCTGGCAGATGGTGCACCAGTTCGCAAAGAACGCGGCCACGGTCGGTTTGCCCCCGAACTGGGCCAGCGTGACTCGACCGTCTCCATCCAAAGCAGGTAAGTCCCAGCTGTCGGTTTCGGTGGCACCAGCCGCAGTGTCGCCCTCGGCAAAAGCCAAGAAGAAAACCACAGCCAGCACCACGACACCTGCTCCAACAGCTAGACGGGTGAACAGGGTCTTCCGTTGCGCCTGACGTCGTCTCGCGACAGCCTTGGCCTTCTTCGACCTGGCTTTGGATGTCACGACCAGGACGCCACCGTGGGCGTCGTTTTGATTGATGTCATCTATCTCTGTCGTCAAACCGCAATCGCGAGAAACCCATCGGACACAGTCGCTCTTCCGACAGTTTCTTTTCTGCGGATCCACAGCGACGGACTCTGTACCCCGCGGTGCACGCGCACAACGGTTGGGCTCGGGTGATCGGTAACATTGCGCCATGTCCGGCTTTACGCCCCGACTCGATGAGCTCAACTTCACGTTGAACCACATCACCAATCTCGAACAGATCTCGAAACTCAACGGCTACCAACATGCCGATCCCGACACGATGTCGAGCATGCTCGATGAGGCCGCACGCTTCTTTACCGAAGTAATGGAACCGCTGAACCGCCCTGGCGACGAGCAAGGGAGTGTCCTTGATGAAGACGGCGGCGTGGTCACGCCAGACGGTTTCAAAGATGCCTACGACAAGTTCGTTGACGCTGGATGGGCCGCAGCCCAAATGCCCGCAGATTGGGGCGGAGGGGGCCTCCCCTACACCATCGGTGTCGTCATAGAGGAGATGTTCAAGTCAGCCAACCTTGCCCTTTCGCTGTGCCCACTTCTCACGCACGGGGCCGTCGAGGCTCTACGAGCCCACGGATCCGAGGACCTCAAGAAGACCTACATCGAGAAGCTGGTCTCTGGCGAGTGGGCAGGGACGATGAACCTGACCGAGCCCGAGGCAGGTTCCGACGTCGGCGCCCTGCGGAGCAAGGCCATCCCCCAGGATGATGGCTCCTATCGGATCTTTGGCACCAAGATCTTCATCACGTGGGGCGATCAAGACCTGACCAACAACATCATCCATCTGGTGCTTGCCCGAACACCTGATGCCCCGCCGGGGACCCGAGGAATCTCGATGTTCCTGGTCCCAAAATACGTCCTAGACGAGAGCGGAAACCCTGGCGAGCGAAACGACTACAAGATCGTCTCCTTAGAGCACAAGCTCGGAATTCGCGCTTCCCCCACCTGCGTGATCTCATTCGGCGACGACGGCGAAGGTGCGACCGGCTTTCTCGTCGGTGATGAGATGGACGGAATGCGGAACATGTTCACGATGATGAACGCTGCTCGGATCGGCGTCGGGATGGAGGGCGTGGCGATCTCCGAAGCCGCTTACCAACGAGCTCTGACATACGCCCGAGAAAGAGTTCAAGGCCGTCTGATCGGAAGCCAGCGAACAGAGAGCGTTGCGATCGTCGAACACCCTGACGTCCGTCGGATGCTGATGACGATGAAGGCCTACACCGAGGCAATGCGATGCCTGCTTTATATCACGGCCGAACACGCCGACTTTTCGGTTCACAGCGAAGATGAAGATGTTCGCAAGACTGCTGACGACCATCTCTCGCTACTCACACCGATCGTCAAGGCGTGGAGCACCGACATCGGAGTCGAGATGGCCTCAATGGGTGTCCAAGTACACGGAGGTATGGGCTTTGTGGAGGAAACCGGGGCAGCCCAATATTTGCGTGACTCACGGATCGCACCGATCTACGAAGGAACAAATGGCATCCAGGCGATCGATCTGGTGCTGCGGAAGTTGCCAATGGAGAACGGCGCAATTGTCAGCGGCTTCATCACCGAGATGACGGATGTTCTCAAGTCGATGAACGACTACGACGACCTGGCCGCGTTCAGGCACGAACTGACAACAGCGATACAAGGACTTGCCGACACTTCCACCTGGCTTGGCCAGCAACTCGCAGCCGGCGACATCAACTCTGCGCTCGCCGGAGCCACCCCGTACTTGAACCAGTTCGGCACCGTGGTTGGAGGCTGGCTGATGGCCAGAGCAGCCATCGCCGCCAAGACAGAGCCGCCCGAGCACACCGCAGCCTTCCTGACCGACAAAGTGATCACGGCCCGCTTCTATGGCGAGCACCTTCTGCCGAGGGCCAACGGCTACATCGCCAGCGTCAAAGGTGGAAGCGAACTGCTCGACAAGGCGGCGTTCTAGTCTCCGAACGTGAAACTGGAGAACAAAGTCGTTGTGATCACAGGTGCGGGTAGCGGAATCGGAGCCGCCATGGCCCGACGGTTTTCGGAGGAATCACCTGCCGCCATGATGTTGGCCGACCTCAACACCGAATCTGTTGCGGCCGTTGCCGCTGAGATCGGCGCGACCCACTATCAGATGGATGTCTCCGACCCAACGGCGAACCGGGCATTGATCGAAACCACCGAAGAGCGCTACGGCCCAATCGACCTCTTCTGCGCCAATGCCGGCTACGGACTAGCCGGCAGCGAGCAAAGCGATTCCGAGAACTGGGACAAGATGTGGGGCGTCAACGTCATGTCCCATGTCCACGCTGCCAAACATCTCATTCCCGGTTGGCTGGCGGGCGGTCACGGCTACTTCCTGAGCACTGTCTCTGCTGCCGGACTTCTCACGAACTTGGGCGCCGCCGAATACTCGGTGACCAAACACGCGGCGCTTGCCTTCGCTGAATGGCTGGCAGTCTCTTATGGGGACCGAGGAGTCAAGGTGAGCTGTCTGTGCCCTCAGTTCGTCAACACCCCGCTGATCGATGCGATGTCTGAACTGGACAACCTGATCGCGACCGCCGCGGTACTCGAGCCGGAAGCGGTTGCCGATGCCGCAGTGCGCGGTCTCGCCGAGGAAAACTTCTTGATACTCCCCCATCCTGAAGTCGAGCAGTACTTCCAGAACAAGGCTGCCGATTACGACCGATGGATAAAGGGAATGCAGAAACTGCAACGCGCGGTTTTCCCTAAGTGATGAATCAGCGAGAATCAATGTCATGAACAAAAGACGTGTCGTCATCACCGGGGTTGGGGCCGTCGCAGCACCCGGAGTCGGGATGGATGACCTGTGGAAAGGCCTTCAGCAGAACCCGGGACAAGCCCCCCGGCACATTGAAGGCTGGGACCCGGAGCCTTGGATCTCGAAACGCGATTCAAGACGTCTCGACAAGTTCACCGAGTTCGCTCTCGTTGCCGCGGAGGAAGCATTCGCACAGTCGGGTGAAATCGATATCGACCCGAACCGTGTGACGGTCGCGATCGCCACCGGAATAGGAGGTCTCGAATCACTGGAGACCTTGGTCCACGAATCCGACAAAGACTCCCCACGTCCGTCCCCATTCCTCATTCCGATGATGATGGCCAACGCCGCAGCTGCCTCGATTTCGATCAAATACGGATTTGGGGGTCAGGTGTCCACACCAGTGGTCGCCTGCGCCGCGGGCAGTCAGTCCATCCTCGATGGGCTTCGACAGATTCAGTGGGGATACGCCGACGTCGCCGTAGTAGGCGGTACTGAGGCCGCAGCCCGACATGCAGCTCAAGAAGGATTCAAGGCAGCACGTGCTCTTTCGCCTACAGGCTACGCCCGACCATTCGATGAGGCCCGAGATGGCTTCGTGATGGGCGAAGGTGCTGGAGTGCTCGTCTTGGAAGCCGCCGATGTCGCTGAAGCACGGGGAGCGTCGGCAATCGCAGAGGTTCTGGGTGCCGCCTCAACAGCGGATGCCCATCACATCACGGCACCTCATCCCAAGGGTGACGGTGCAGAGAGAGCTGTTCGACTTGCACTCGCGGACGCCGACCTTTCTCCCGAGGATGTGCGGTACGTCAGCGCTCACGGGACCGGGACCGACTTGAACGACCAGACCGAAGGTGCAGTGGTTGCCAGAGTCTTTGCCGACAAGCAACCGGCGATCTCATCGATCAAAGGTTCAACCGGTCATGGACTAGGGGCCTCAGGGTCGATCGAGGCAGCGGTGCTGGTCGAGGCGATTCGACGCAGCGAGCTTCCCCCGAACACCGGGATGACAACACAAGACCCGGAAATTCCTTTGACCGACATCGTCACCGAACTGCGCTCGTGGGAACCTGGTCCGGCCATCTCCAACTCCTTTGGATTCGGTGGCCATAACACGGTGATTGCTCTGGGGCCGACATAGAAACCCCTCGACAGCGTGTGCACGAAGCAGCGCTATAGACCCTTCCCTGCATACGCAGGTACGCTTGAGCCGACGGGAGCTCGGTAAGCCGGGCTGAGAGGGAGTCACAAGGACTCCGACCGATCGAACCTGACACGGATAATGCCGAGACAGGGACCCAGCTCTCATCGCTCCCGAGATGAAAAGGAAACGATGAGAAACAGCACCAGGACCTTCGCCCTTCTTCTCACTCTTGTGATCGCGGCCGGGGCGTGTAGCGATGGCGAGGCCAGTGAAGGTGAGTCGCCAGAGACTCTCAAGCTGATCGCCCACGACTCTTTCGCGTCTGCTGCGGCGGAAACCGGCGCCTTCGACGACTTCACCGAGGAGACCGGCATAGCAGTCGAGATAATCGCCGCCGGGGACGCCGGAACACTGGTGAATCAGGCGATTCTCACCAAAGACAATCCTCTCGCCGACGTCCTCTTTGGTGTGGACGACACCTTTCTCTCACGAGCTCTCGATGAAGAAATCTTCGTCGCTTACGAATCACGTCATATCGAAACCGTCGACATCAACTTGGTCGATCCGGCCAATCTTGTGACGCCAATCGACTATGGCGACGTTTGCATCAACTATGACAAAGAGTGGTTTGAAACCACCAAGATCCAAGTGCCGTCGACACTCGCTGACCTCCGCGCAAACCTCTATGCAAAGCACCTCACTGTCGAACACCCGGCAACGTCGTCGCCCGGCCTCGCCTTCATGTTCGCCACCATCGACGAGTTCGGAGAAGACGGCTGGCTCGACTACTGGGCCGACCTGAGATCAGCCGAAGTCAACGTGGCCAACGATTGGGACTCCGCCTACTACGGCGACTTTGTCCGATACGGCGGCGAGAGCTCCATGGTTGTCTCGTACGCCTCTTCTCCTCCAGCTGAGGTGATTTTCGCCTCCGAGCCGACGGATGTAGCACCAACGGGCGTCATCGAGGCCGGTTGCTACCGACAGGTCGAGTACGCCGCCGTTTTGGCCGGCACGGATTACCGCGGGGCGGCAGGCGAGCTGGTCGACTACATGTTGTCGGTCGAATTCCAGGAGATGATCCCCCTCACTTGGTTTGTGTTTCCCGCCAACCAGAAAGCGGACCTACCCCAAGAATTTCAAGATCACACAATCATCCCTGAGGATCCGGCGAGATTCGATGCCGCCTATATCGCCGAGAACCGAGATCGCTGGATCAATGAGTGGATCGAGGTGATGGAGGGCTGATGAAACAGATCCGTTGGGGTTGGCTGGCCGTTGCCGCCGTCCCCGCGGTTTTCATCGGATATTTCTACGTCTACCCGGTTGTTCGCATCCTGGCGTTGGGCTTGTCCGAGTTGAACATCGGCGCCAGCGGAGTACAAGCACGACTCTTCAAGGTCGGCTGGTTCACCATATGGCAGGCCACGCTGTCAACGGTGCTTACGCTTCTGGTCGCTGCGCCGATCACTTGGGCAGTCTCGTCTTATGAATTCCGGGGCCGCCGTCTCGCCACAGCCTTGGTCACTGTTCCTTTTGTATTGCCGACAGTGGTGGTCGGCACAGCATTCCTCGCACTTGGCGTCGGTGGTTCAATTTGGGCAATCCTCGCCGCGCACGTCTTCTTCAACCTCGCGGTTGTGGTTCGAACAGTTTCGACACTTTGGTCCCGGATCGACCCGTCACTCCAAGAGGCCGCCCGTACCCTGGGCGCCGGGGAGTGGCAGGTCTTTCGAAGAATTACGCTGCCTCTCCTTCGACCGGCGATCGCCGCGGCAACGTCGATCGTTTTCCTCTTCACCTTTACCTCTTTCGGGGTGGTGTTGATACTTGGAGGGTTCCGCTTTGCGACCCTCGAGGTGGAAATCTATCGCCAAGCTGTGACCCTCTTCGACCTACCGCTGGCCGCGGCTCTGGCCGTGGTGCAGCTGGTCGGCGTGAGCCTTGCCCTCTATCTCTATTCGACCTATCAGGAGCGAAAAAGCGTCAGCTGGACTTTGGACCAAGGTTCCAACCGAACGCAACCAACGGGTCGCGCACGATGGTTGGTCTACGGCGCAACGTTGACGACGATCGGACTGCTTGCCATCCCCCTGCTGGTTCTGGTTTCTCGCTCATTGGACGGCGACTTTTACCGGGCATTGCTGGTGACCGATCCAGTGGTCGGAACCCCCGCGGTTGCGATACGGAACAGCTTGCTGTTTGCAGGCGTGGCGATGGGTCTCGCCACTGTCGTTGGGGTCATGGCGTCAGCAATCATCACGCGGCGCAAGGGTCAACTGTCACGTTGGTTCGACATGGCCCTGATGCTTCCGCTGGGCACTTCAGCTGTGACCATCGGATTCGGGTTCATCGTCGCACTGGACTGGCCATTCGATCTCAGGGCGACCCTCTGGCTGATCCCGATAGCCCACGCACTCGTTGCGGTGCCATTTGTGGTTCGATCGACCGTTCCCACGCTGCGCGCGATTCCAGAAGATCTCCGCGATGCGGCGGCCACCCTGGGCGCCAAACCTTGGCGAGTCTGGCGACACGTCGACCTCCCCATCATGGCCCGGGCGGCCCTGGTCGGAGCAGCGTTTGCCTTCGTCGTATCCCTAGGAGAATTCGGAGCAACATCTTTCATCGCTCGACCGACAACACCCACCATTCCCACGATGATCTTCCGACTCTTGTCCCGACCTGGTGAGACGTCGTTCGGAACTGCGATGGCGTTGTCTGTGGTCCTGGCCGCGATGACAGTCGGAATTGTGATGTGGATCGATCGCGCCCAGGCCGGCGACATCGGGCGATTCTGATGTTGGAAGTCACTGCCATCGAGGTTCCGCTCGGCGACAAACCTGTCCTCGGCCAAGCCAGCCTCGCGGTCGACACCGGCGAGATTGTTGCTGTTCTCGGGCCGTCAGGATCAGGCAAGACGACACTGCTTCGCGCAATAGCCGGCCTGGTTGACATCTCATCAGGCGACATTCGATGGGACGGAATCTCAGTGATCGGTGTTCCCACACATCTCCGTGAGTTCGGTCTGATGTTTCAGGGTTATGCCCTTTTTCCTCATATGGACGTTGCTGACAACGTTGGCTTCGGACTTCGAACGACGGGCCACACCGATATAGCTCAGGAGGTTGAGGAGGCTCTGGCGTGGGTTGGATTGACCGGATTCGAACAAAGAGCGATTGACTCGCTATCCGGTGGCGAACGACAACGAGTCGCACTGGCGCGAACACTTGCCTCTAAGCCACGTCTTGTGATGCTCGACGAGCCCCTCGGTGCTCTCGATCGCAACCTTCGCCAACACTTGGTCGAGAACACCCGGCAGATCCTCACCGAACGAGGGGTTACCGGAATCGTGGTGACTCACGATCGTGACGAAGCGGTGGCGCTGAGTGATCGTCTTGCTCTGATGCGGAATGGGCGGATCGTTCAGACGGGCTCGGTTGGTGAGATACTCGCCAACCCAGCAGATGAATGGGTACGTGAATTCCTCGCTTGAATACGGCGGTGACAGGTTCCTGAAGAACCTTTCGGCGGCTATCCGAATACCAACGGTCAGTCACGAGGCGCCCGCCGCTGCCCCTCGAAAGCAGCTGCTGGCTTTTCATGAATTCCTCAGAGACACCTACCCGCTGGTCCATGAGTGTTGTCACGTCGAGACCATCAATGATCTGTCATTACTAATCACATGGCAGGGCTCAGACTCGGAGCTCGATCCCATTGTCCTAATGGCACATCAAGACGTGGTGCCAATAGAGCCGGGTACTGAGGCCGCCTGGCCTGTTGAGCCCTTCAGCGGTGAGATCGCTGATGGCTACCTCTGGGGACGGGGTGCCTTCGACGACAAGGGCGCCCTGATCGCGATTCTGGAGGGCGTCGAACATCTCCTCGATTCCGGGTTCAAACCCGAACGCACCGTCCTCATGGCTTCCGGGCACGACGAGGAAACCGGAGGCCGGGAAGGCGCCAGTCACATCGCTGAAACCTTGAGGCAGAGGGAAATCACCCCGTGGTTCGTCGTCGACGAAGGGGGCGCGGTCGCTGATGAGATCCCGAAGTTGTCCGCCGAGCCGGTAGCGCTCGTCAGGACCGCGGAGAAGGGCCACGTCAATCTGAAGCTGACGGCACGGGGGGAAGGCGGCCACAGTTCTGCACCCCGACGTCCTACCACCGTCGGCAAACTTGCCATTGCTCTCAAGGCACTCGAAGACCACCCGGTGCGTGCTCGGGTCAAGATGGTCGAGCCCACCTTCGACGCGTTGAAGCCCCGTTTGAACGCACCACTCAGATTCCTGCTCAGCAACCTCAGGTTCACCGGACCTTTAGTCTCGAGGATCCTTGCCAAAGAGCCGTTAACCGAGGCCTGGATACGGACCACCACAGCGATCACCATCATTGCTGGTGGCGTGAAATCAAACGTGATCCCCCAGGAGGCAACGGCGATAGTCAACTTCCGAATCATCCCTGGTGACACCATCAATTCGGTAAAAGCTCATGTCCGACGTGTCGTGGGTCCAGACCTCGAGATCGAGACCACAGCAGAGCACCAAGACGAGCCGAGCCCGGTCTCCTCCATTGAGTCCGACGCCTGGCACACATTGACCAACACCATCACCGAAACGTTTCCTGAGACATTGGTGGCTCCCTGGACACTCATCGGGGCAACCGACTCCCGCTACTTCGCCGACATTGCCGGTGATGTGTATGGATTCTCACCGTTCACGTTTTCTCTCGCCGACATGGAACGTCTCCACGGCACCGGTGAAAGAGTGAGAGTTGGGGACGGAGAACGGGCGGTTGGCTTTTTCGTGAAGCTGATCGAAAACGCGGCTAACTGACGCGAGAAGACCCCCTTTGCTAGAGGAGGTCTTCTCTCTACCTGGGCGGAAAGGGAGGAGGCTTGCCCTTTGGCGAGCCGGAGTCGCTCAGGCGCCGTTGTCCGAATCGCTCGGACGATGGTCGTTCCAGATCTCTCTCAACTCTTCGACGGTGATCACACTGTCGCCGAGGAAGTAGCTCTCGATGTTCTCGATCTGCTTCAGCGGATGATCATCGGGCAGTCCGTCGTATTCGGCCTCGTCGATCCCACCGTCGTCAAGGAGGGCTCCGAAGCGTGCGCCCCTCTTGAAAACGTCACGCTTCGGATGGGGGCGTGCCTCTTGGATTTCCTCCTTGGTCAGTTCACCGTCGCTCCAGGCGTCCTCCAGGCTGTCGGCTGTCAGGAGCCAGTGATCATCGGGAAGACCGGCGGCGTCAGCTTCTGCTTTGGTGAGAACTCCATCCTCGAGAGCCGACTTGATCGCATCGTGAATCGCCTCACGCTCGGCTTTGGCCTCTTCCGCTGCGGTCTCCACCGCGGAGAGCACCGCATCAGCGTTTTCTTGGGAGAGGGCATCGTCGGCGACCATGTCATCGAGAACTCCACTGAGGAATTCAAGACCTCGATGGAACAAGCCCTTCCTTTCGCCATCGGTGACGGTTTCTTCCTGGGCGGAAGCCGTACCGGGTGCGGAAACGATCGAGGTGACGAAACCGGCCCCTACCAAAAGGCCTCCAGCGACAAGTGCCGCAATCACCTTGTTTCTCATCTACTACTCCTTCTGTGTGTCTTGCTTGGACCAAGTCTCCAACCCAGTTGTAAGAGAGCCGTGAAGGACAAGTGAGGCTTCATGCGGGTGCAGTTGTGGTCGCTCAGCGACCACAACTGCACCCGCTCAGCGTTTCAGCGACTCGACGAGAGTCACAAACTCGTCGGGCACCCTTCGAGGTCGGCCGTTCATATCGGTGAACGCCGCGGTCACGGTGAGTCGCGCCACGACTTCATCCTCGCCACGAGTCATGATCTGCTGCCAGGTCGAACGTGCCCGACCGACGTCAGCCACCCAGGTGTGGATGGTCAGTTTCTCGCCGAACTGAGCAGCGGCCTGGAATCGGGCCTGTACCTCGACAACCACAATCTGGGTCCCCTGCGCCTTCATCACATCCATCCCCCAACCCACATCCGTCAGATACTCGATCCTGGGGGTCTCGAAATAGGAAAAATAGTTGGTGTGGTTGACATGGTCGTAGGGATCAAGCTCGTAGAAGCGAACCTTGAGCGATGTGGTGTGGACATCCCGATCAGTGGGCAGGTCGAGTGACAATCTCTCTCCTCGAGGCGATTTCTGCGAACGCTACCCTCGCCGCCATGAAGGCCTGGCAGCTCACCGAAACCACCGGAATCGACGCTTATGTTCTCAACGAGCTGCCGGAGCCGGAACCGGGACCGGGCGAAGTCCGCGTCGATATCAAGACTGCGGGTCTCAACCATCTCGACCTATGGGTATCGAAGGGTCTCCCCGCTCCCAAACACCTCCCTCACACCGGCGGTTCGGACGCCGCTGGGGTGATTGACTCGATTGGTGAAGGTGTCGCCGGATATGAAATCGGCGATGAAATAGTTGTTGATCCATCCTTCTCATGTGGGGAGTGCGAGTACTGCCGTAATGCCGAGATCGTCTATTGCTCAAAGTTTGGAATCCTCGGCGAACATCTTCCGGGAACGTTCACCGAGAAGATCGTGATTCCCACAATCAATGCCGTCAGAAAACCGGCCGCAGTGGATTGGAATATCGCTGGATCGTGTGGCCTTGCCTCCGTGACAGCACTACGGATGCTGGAAAAGGCGCGACTCAAGAAAGGCGAATCAGTTCTGGTGGTGGGTATCGGAGGAGGAGTGTCGGCGGCAGCGATGTACTTTGCCCAGGCCCTAGGCGGAAACGTCTATGTCACTTCACGCTCCCAAGACAAGATTGATTGGGCTCTCGATGAGGGTGCGATCAGCGGGTTCGATTCCTCAGCTGAGTTTGGCATGGAAATGTCTGCTCTCGGTGGTGCCGATATCGTTATTGACAGCGTCGGACCGGCGACACTGGAACAATCTATGCGGGCCGCAAGGCCGGGAGGCCGAATTGCCATCTGCGGGTCGACAAGCGGCGCCAAGTTCGAACTGACAATCCCGTTGTTGTTTTTCCGTCAGTTGGAATTGGTCGGTTCATCAATGGGCAACCACGCTCAGTTCGCGCGGGCTCTCAACTGGATTCGGATCGGCAGAGCGAAGTCACCTGTAGCCAAAGTCTTCCCGTTCAGTGACCTACCTGACGCTCTCCGCTATCTCGAATCTGGAGAGCAGGTTGGCAAGGTCGCCCTCGTCCGCGACAGTTAAGCGGCGCCTCTACAAGCACCGCGCGGTGCCCATGGGAGCGCCTTTGGCCGCGAGCTTTGCCTTGGCCATCGCCGCGGCCTAGATTTTTCGTCTACATGCGCATTGCGGTACCCGTCGAAGCCCCCGGAGAACGACGGGTGGCGTTGACGCCACCGGTGGTGTTGCGGCTCATCGAAGATCGACACACCGTCGTCGTCGAACGCGGCCTTGGCGAGAGAGCTGGATTTTCCGACGAGGAATACAGAGATGCCGGTGCCACCATTTCTTCAGATCCCTATCAAGATGCTGACGTGGTGCTGGTCGTGGGCCCACCTGAGCCCAAACAAGCCGCACGCATTCCCCGCGGTGCGGCGTTGGTGGGTTTTCTCGACCCGTTTTCGGCTGAGGAACTGGTCCGTGTCCTGACCAAACGTCGGATTACTTCGTTCTCGATGGAGGCGATTCCGCGCACCACTCTCGCCCAGAGCATGGACGCCTTGTCCTCGCAGGCCACCGCTGCTGGCTATCACGCGGTATTGGTCGCGGCTGTGGCCACCCCAAGAATCTTCCCAATGCTGACTACCGCCGCTGGGACCGTTCCCCCGGTGAAAGCTCTGATCCTGGGGGCAGGCGTGGCTGGTCTTCAGGCGATCGCCACAGCGAAGCGACTCGGAGCGGTGGTGTCCGCGTACGACATCCGACCCGAGGTAAAAGAGCAGATCGAGAGTCTTGGGGCAAGATTCGTGGCCGCTCCGATGGACGAGTCGGCTGCCTCCTCATCAGGATATGCCAAAGAGGTCGCCGACGAAACCCAACGTCGACAACAGGACACCTTGGCACCGGCTGTCGCAGATGCCGACGTGGTGATTACCACTGCGCAGGTCCCGGGACGGCCTGCTCCGCTCTTGATCTCCAGGGAGATGGTCGAGGGAATGTCACCAGGATCGGTGATAGTCGACGTCGCGGCCCCCACCGGTGGCAACTGCGAGCTGACCCGGCCTGGCGAGACCATCAAGCACCATGGGGTCACCATCATCGGCCCTACGGATCTGGCGAGTCGGGTCGCCGTCGATGCCAGCCACATGTATGCCCGCAACGTCGCCTCGTTCCTAGGAAGAATTAGCGCCGAGGATGCTGGGATCACCTTCGACTGGGACGACCAGATCGTCAAAGAGGCGTGCATCACCTTCGAAGGTCGCGTCACCCACCCGGTGACACGTCGTCGACTCGGCTTGGAAGGTGAGACATGAGCGTCTTAATTGTTGGGATCACAGTCTTCGTGCTCGCCGCCTTCGTCGGGTTCGAGATCATCAGCAAAGTCCCGCCAACGCTGCACACCCCACTGATGTCGGGCGCCAACGCAATCTCCGGGATCACCATTGTTGGCGCTATCGCCGCGGCAGGTTTGGGCGCCACCCCGCTGGCTCAGGTACTCGGGTTTCTGGCCGTGGTCACCGCCACCATCAATGTGGTCGGTGGCTTTCTGGTGACTGACCGCATGCTGGAAATGTTCAAAAGCAGACGTGGTCGTGATCGAGGCGACAAGTGACTGAGATCCTCTACCTCGGTGCCGGAATTGCATTCATCGTCGGGTTGAAACAGCTCGGCGGGCCGAGAACCGCCCGATCCGGAAACCGCCTTGCCGCTCTAGGAATGCTGCTGGCGATCGCGGTCACTTTGGTCACTCAAGACATCATCAATTGGGGCACGCTTCTTGCTGGATTGGCAGTGGGTGCTGGTCTCGGAGTGTGGTTCGCCGTACGCGTGCAAATGACCTCGATGCCCCAAATGGTGGCTGCTTTCAACGGATTTGGCGGTATCGCCTCCGCCTTGGTGGCCGCGGTCGCGGTTCTCGAAGGCGGACTTTCGGGCCAAGCTCCCGAAACGGTAGTGACGCTCTTGGCGTCGACTGTGATAGGAACGGTGACCTTCACCGGCAGTTTCGTCGCTTTCGGGAAACTCCAGGGATTACTTCCGGGACGACCCCTCGTGTTTCCCGGGCAGAAGATTCTTAACGCCACCCTCGCTCTTGGTCTGATCGGAGTGGCTATCTGGGCTGGCGTCAGCGGTGAAACGGCCGGATATTGGGCGGTTGGGGCGATCGCACTTGTAATCGGCATCATGGCGGTGATCCCAATCGGTGGGGCCGACATGCCGGTCGTGATCTCACTGCTCAACTCGTTCTCGGGTCTTGCCGCGGCTGCGGCAGGCTTCGCCATCGAAAGCAACGTACTGATCATCGGTGGAGCCCTGGTTGGAGCGGCCGGTCTCATCCTCACCATGCAGATGACCGAGGCAATGAACCGTTCACTCACCAACGTGCTCTTTGCCGGATTTGGGTCTGATGCCGGGAGCACAGTCAGTGGGACCATGAGTGACCAGCCGGTGACCCGGGCAACCTCCGACGACGTAGCGATTGCCCTGGCATACGCCGAAACGGTGATGATCGTGCCTGGGTATGGACTCGCTGTCGCCCAGGCGCAACATGCGGTGCGTGAGTTGGCCGACTCGCTCGAGGACATGGACATCGCAGTTCACTACGCGATTCACCCTGTTGCCGGTCGGATGCCCGGACACATGAACGTGCTCCTCGCTGAAGCCGACGTTCCCTACGAGCAACTACTCGACCTCGAGCAGGCTGACCCCCAATTTGCCCAGACCGATGTCGTGCTCATCTTGGGAGCTAACGACGTGGTCAACCCGTCGGCTCGGGACGACCCTGGATCTCCGATTTACGGTATGCCGATCCTCAATGTGGACCGAGCGGCCAAGGTGATCGTTGTGAAACGGAGTCTCTCACCCGGTTTCGCCGGCATCGACAACCCATTGTTTTACGACGAGAAGACGTTGATGTTCTTCACAGACGCCAAGGCCGGGTTGGAGGAAACCCAGATCGCGCTAAAGGCTTTGTGACAAGCGAGGGCGGTCCCAGTGGGTGCAGTTGTTGTCGCTCAGCGACAACAACTGCACCCACTGAGGCCTTGTCGGCTGAGAGTCGTTGGGTCATTCCCCCCGGTCGCAGCAACATCACCACGGCGTGGAAACGGGCCACCGCCTGGGTTCTCAGGGCGGTGAGTCGAGGTGGCGTTTCGCCAACATCCCCAGCACATGGGTGTGGATCGTCACCACGTACCAACACCAGGCCGGGTTGACGTAACACGGCGATCGCCACCGGACGGGCATCATTGGGGTCGTTCTTGTCTGAACGGCCCGACCCCAACAGTCTGATCCGGGAAGCCAACACTGGGGGCACGTTGTCAACGTGTTCACCACGGGCGATGAGCTGTTGAGACAACAGATATCCCAATCCACCGGCAGCCTCCACCGCCCAGACACGCCCATCACCATCCAGGTTTCGAACCCAGTCGAGAAGCGTGTTCGTCTGAGACCGGTCAGCCGGAACAGCCAACCCGCCCAACACCGTTTCCGAGTCGTTGACCGCCACCGCTGTATGAGTGGCCTCATACGGATCAATACCAATAGTCGTGACCATCACAACATCCTCGTCGTAGTCACTGAAGAGACGGCCACAGTGGGCACTCCTGATCACAACACGGGTTGCCTCCGGCGTTCGCCGCTTACCAGCCCCACCACGGCCCGAATCCCAACGAGCGGACAATTCGTTAAAGACCACCCACAGGAATGGACCAGGCACATCAAGAGCCACGCCCATCGAGACCCCAACAAGCTACGGAACCAACCGTCCCGCAGCCACCCACATCATCAATCAGGCACCTATGGGCGGTATAGATCCGTGAGGATGACTAGTCCCGAAGCGAGTTTGCGGTTGGTTCTTGCGCCGTTTGTTGCTTGGGGGAGCATTTGGTCGAAGCGGTATGGGAGTTCTTGGTGTCAAAGTTGCATGCGAAACCACAGGAGTGTTCACATCGGTCAGCGGTCAGCGTCATTGCTCATGGGTTCGAGCGTGTTGTATGCGAGGACTGTGGTCATGTATCGATCAGATATGAGTCGATGATTGCTGGAGATGTTGAACGGTCGGCCTTTTCTCGGAGGGCGGACTCACAAGAATTCAGACTCAGAGCGAAACACGAAGGTTGATCCAGCCTGCTCGCTCTTATTCCCGCACATAACGGCAGCCGCCGCCCCTTTTCGTTAGCTAAGGCCAAAGGGGTGGTGAAACCACCGTGACGGCGGACGTGACCCAACCGAACCGGCTCTAACAGTCCAACCGGCAAACACCGCCCAACCAGTGGAAACCACACCAGCCGTAATCATCACTCCCAGCCGGTTATGCACTACCTGTATGTGGCCTCGCTGGAGGGGTGGTTCTGCGCCTTGTTCAGCCAATCGTCAACATTTTCAGGATGATGGAAGACCCATTCCTGTTCGTAGATCGCGGAAGAAGCCCTCATCCACGACGATTCGCCACTCAATCAGCTTGCCCTTGGTGATCGTGAGGAAGGCGGCGGCTTCGGTTTCGAATGGCTCGTCGACTCCAGCCGAAGTGATTGTCCCTGTGAACACGAAACGAATCGCGACAGTCTCCGTCTTGTCTTTGCCCTTCTCCGACAGTTCGTCGTAGAGATCAACGCTGAGGTCTGGAGTCGTGGCCCTCCAGTATTCGATGTTCTCATTGAACTGTTCCGGTCCCTGGCCATCGGACGGATCGAATACCGGGTAACCATTTGCATACCCTTTGAAGTCGGCGGCAACCATCTCGTCGGTCTCGTCGATATTGCCAGTAGTCAGGGCATCAAATAGGAAGCGGACCATGGGATGTTCTCCGATCCCACCGTCATCATCCTCTTTCTTGTTACCGAAGAACTTCTTATATGTGATTGCAACCAGTGTTGGGATGACCATTTCTTCCCTTTCGAAGGGTGGATTGCCGGAGCAGTGCGTCGCCGAACGTAGCGCGGTCTCCCGAACAAGTACAGAAGAACCGGCAGCCGGTTGTGTGCTGGGGTTCCGAGCGCTGTAGCTCATAGATATCAGTGCATTTTTTTATGTTTCGGCAACCGCTCGTTCTGCTTGTGTGTCCTGTTCGGGAAAATTCCAGGTTGGACTCATTGGGTGAGCACGGTTTCTATCACTGTTGGCTGATCTTTCTCAAGACCCCTCTTGTGGACCCGATATTTGTCAATGACTTCAGAGACCACTTTTACCAATGACTGACATCATTCTTGAGATCATCCGAGCTGGCGTGGCCATTGCCATTCTGGCCTTTCTTGTGTGGACTGGGAGACGCCTGCACCTTTGGGATGAGAGTGGGTGGCCGATCATCGTTGGTGGGTTCGCCCTTCTCACTCTTGGGTCGGTCATCGACATCACAGACAACTTCCAATCATTGGATGTCTTCGTTGTTGTGGGGGACACCCCGCAACAGGCGTTCGTTGAGAAAGTGGTTGGGTTCTTGGGGGGTTTCGTCTTGTTGTCTGTTGGCTTTTGGAGATGGCTTCCCATCGTGGGTGCCGTCCGCGAATCCCGCCAAGATCTGGTGATACATAACGCAGGACTGCAATCAGTGGTGGAGCAACGGAACGCGGAGCTTTTGAAGTCGAATCATGCCCTGGAGGGGGAGGTGGCTTTTCGTCGCCGTGCCGAACGACAGTTGGCTGATCAGGTCGAGGATCTCGAAGAAGCGCGTGATCGTGCCTTGGCCGCGATTAAGGCTAAATCTCTTTTCTTTGCAAACATGAACCACGAGCTGCGCACACCGCTTACTGGACTGATCGGGATGAGCGCACAGCTAGAGCGTGAAACCTTTGGGCCTCTAAACAAAAAGCAGGCCCAGTACGTATCTCACATTGTCGAGTCCGGCGACCATCTGCTTTCGCTTATCAATGACCTACTAGATCTGGCGAAAGCCGAATCCGAAGACGAAGGGTTGGCTCTAGGACCGGTGTCTTTGTCGTCGGTGCTCGCCGAGTCGGTGGCCCTGGTAGATGAAGTCGCCTTTTCTGGGGACGTCACGTTGACCATTGAGATCCCGAATGACTTGCCGTTTGTGGTAGGCGACCAACGCCGACTGGTACAGGTGTTTGTGAACCTTCTGTCGAATGCCATCAGGTTCACCCCGGTTCGCGGCTCAGTGAAGATTGTGGCAACGACTCATGACAACAGGATCGAAGTAGCGGTGGTCGATAGCGGGATAGGTATCGCTGTCGAAGACCTGATCCGAATCTTCCAACCTTTCGAACAGGTGGGGGAAGAGGTCTCCGGCTCGGAAGGAACCGGACTCGGATTGGCGCTCACTAAACGTCTGGTGAAGCTGAACGGCGGGACTATTTCGGTGGAGAGCAGCATCGGCGTTGGCTCAACCTTCGCTGTTTCGTTGGCAAAAAGTGAAATTCCGGTATTAGAAGAAGCTGACCATGACGCGGCAACGATCAACCAAATCCACCGTGCCGACGGAAACAATCGAATCCGCGTGCTTCTAGCCGAGGACGACAAAGTGAACCAGCTTTTCTTGTACGACGCCCTATCGGCAGCCGGATTCGAAGTAGCCATAGTCGAGAATGGCCGACAAGCGGTTGAGCAAGCCACCACCTTCCACCCCGATTCAATCCTGATGGACATGCGGATGCCGGTGATGGGAGGACTGGAAGCAACTCGACTGCTCAAGGCCTCCCCATCGACGCAGGAGATCCCCGTGATCGCCCTCACAGCTCAGGCTATGCCCGGCGACGACGAAGAATGCTATGAGGCAGGCTGCGACACGTACTTAACCAAGCCCATCGACATCGACGAGCTGATCCGAGCTATACGGTTCTTCTCAGAAACATCGCCACACCTAAACCACCGCGCCAAAGCCCAGCCCCACACATAACGGCACTCGTGTACGGCTTAATCGGGTGTCACGGACCGCACCGGTTATGGGCGGGTGCCTCCTGGCGAGAAGAGGCGTTTGTTTTTGTGGGACGGCCAGATGCGGCCTATTCGAGTCCGGCATTTTTGACGTTGCTGATGAACCTGTCGAGAGTCTCGTTGTCTTTGTACGGGAGGGTTTGTCGTAGGTCTTCGGTGTTGAGTGTGGGTTCGTTTCTGCGGGCCTGGTGTATCGCGGCGGCGGCGTGTTTGTCACGGCCGAGAGCAGATTGGGAGGCGGCAAGATTTAGGAGAGCTTCGACGTCTTGTTCGTCTCGCGCCACCACGCCTTCAGCAGCGTCTACGGCCATGTCGTAATCCTGTCCGACAAAGTATGCATTGGCCATTGTTGTTGTGTACCAATCCGACAGGAGCGGACTCAAGTGGATCGCCCGATCTGCGAAATCGACTGCTTCCTCCCAGTGGCCGAGATAACGCATGACGCTTGCGGCGACACCATATGTCACGTCGCACGACGGTCGCTCGGCGGTGGCTTTCTGAGCCGACTCATATGCTCCGTCCCAGTCATGGTGCATCAAATGTACGTATGCCATGACAGCATCAGAAAAGCCGGACGGGTCGTCAATTTCGAGGGCTCGCTTCGCAAGTTCTTCGGACTTGTCAATGTTGGCGTCTCGATCGGATGCGTACCCGTTGAGAATCTCCCACAGGTAGGTCCAGGCAGCCATTGATGGGCCTATTGCGCTGCTCGGTGCCGCCAAAGCTACTTCCTCGAACTGGTCACGAGCTTTTCGAGTCGATTCGGCTGTCCCCTGTATGAAGTTTTGCCACCCCTTGTACAAGACTTCGACGGTCGCCGCGTCCAGTTGATCTCTATATATTCCGTGGCCAAGTCCGCCCACCAAATTGACGTCGATGGCACCCACGATGGCTCTAACCAAATCATCCTGAGTAGCGAACAGATCCTCGATCCTCTCGTCGAACTTCTCGCTCCAAACTGTCATCTTGGCCTCGACATCGATCACCTGAGCTATAACCCTCACCCTTTCACCTATCCGCTGCACAGCTCCTTCAAGCACGAACTTTGCCCCGACTTCGTGGCCCACCTGTTGTGCCGAATGTGCTGTATCTGAATACTTCAATGTCGAGTTTTCACTAACAACATCCAGACCCGGGATCCGCATCAGGGAGACGATCAGGCTCATCATCAGCCCGGCAGCGAAATGAGCCTGGTCAGGCTCGCCGAGGTTGACGAAAGGGCTCACCGCAAGAGACGGGATCTCGGATGTCGAAATACGACGACGCCAAGGCCTTTCATCTTCGACTGATAATTCGTCGTCGATCAACCTGTAAGCGAGAACCGGTTCAGGAATGTTCTTTAAGCGTTGTTGCCCAGCAGCCTCGACTCGCACTTCAACGTCGCTCGAAGCATTGAGAACCGTCCCCGAGACCATTACCCCTCCCGGATCAGCCAACGCCTGCAGCCTGGCGGCGATATTCACTACGTCCCCGTACCAGCGGCCACCCTCACCACTAATAACTCCAGAGTGCAGACCCAAACGGAATTGCATCCTTCTTCCGGTCGGTAGTGACTGATTGTCCTCTGCCATCAACCGCTGCATCTCAAGAGCAGCATGCACTGCGTCACTCGCTGACGGGAATACCGCAAGGAACTCGTCGCCGACCATGTCGCCCATGTCTCCGGAATGTGCGGCCACGACCGCCTCGATAATCGATGCGAACACTCGAAGTGTATTGATCGTCTCGATCTCGTTGTCAGCAATCAGGCGGCTATATCCAAAAACGTCGCCGTGAACCGCTGTTCTGCTCATCGGAGCCAAATTAGCCGAAACTTCCAGCGTCCTACGCTCCCCCGCTTGGATCGAAACACTCCGTACATAGCGGCACTTGCGTACGCCTGGTCGGGTGTTACGACCCACAGATAATGCACGGGTTATGGGCGGGGGTCAGGCGGCAACGACGTGGGGTCGTGTGTAGGTTCGTTGATGAGCCGCAAACGCAGGAGGGAACGCAATACGACACATACGCCTGCTTCTGGTTTCACTAAGTATCGTTTTGAGCGCATGCGGAGGAGTTGAAGGCGATCCTGTATCGACCTCTGTCGCTGGCGCAGCACCAACAACAGCTACCGAAGTAACCCAAACGACGGAGGTCACTCCCACGACGGAGGTCACTGCCTTGTCGACGCTGGACGTGAGCGGTACATACCAGTTCGTGGGAGAGGAGGTCCCGAACACGATGAAGGGCACGATTACATTCGAGCAAGAGGGAGATCTAGTACGAGTCACCGGCACGAAGTACGAGAACAACCCTTCTCGCGAGCTGAAGGGCGAGGCCACTATCAAAGGAACGCTTCTCGAGATAGTGCTGGTCCCGATCAACGACGATCCCAACTACGAAGCCGAAGTGCTCTTCATTTTCAGCGAAGACGGCGACACGTTCGAAGTGAGCTTCACGGACACCAACGGCGACGAGGGCGACATGGGGAGCTACACGGGAGTGAGACAGTGACAGCGGGCGCTCCCCTGCTCTAGCTCAGGGTTCGTCGAGAACGCACAGTAACTAACCTACCCCCTCCGACCTTTCGTGAATCGAGCACAGTGCGTAAATAGCACTCATCGGCGGCCTTCCCAGCCCCACATAATGAATCTCTTATGTTGTCAAGTTGCCGGCGGGTGGACAGGACTGGGGTGGGCCACACCGGGTGGTGGGCAGGCTCTTATTAGGTCACACGTTCCGCCAAAGGGTGGGTGGGGTCGACAGGTCATTATCAGGACAGCATCAGCGGTGCATCAGCCGGTTTGTGGGGTCAAACCCCCTCCCATGATGTTTAGATCATGTGGGGTAGGAGACTCGCCGTTCTCGTCTGAGAAGAGCCGCAAGAACGTGATTGCCGAGTTGTCGGATCGGGTCACTGTCAACGATCAGATTTCAGACTCGATGAGACTCTTAATGTTGGTGGCGCTGCGTTCCATCATCGGGCGAATCTTCTCTTCCATCGAATCGTCCATTCCGGGGAATTCGCCGCCAATAATGATCCGAGTTTCGTCCTCACCGACGACCTCGAACAGGACCCACCCGTTAATCGTCATCGGCCCATCCTGGGTCTTGACTCTCATTGCCTTCTCCGGTTCGAACTCCACGACCTCCATGGTTCCTTCAGTGGTTTTCCCGAACCGGGTGGCTCGCCGTTTGATGACGGTCCCCAAGCCGATAGGAGCATCTGATGTGGCTTCGAGGGCGAGGCTGTCGTCCCATCGTGGATGGTTCTCAACGTGGTTAACGGCATAGAACTCCCACACGGTCGAGACAGGCCGATCGATCACCGTAGACACTTCAAGCTGCATCATTCTCCTCTCGAAATTCCCCGAAACCCTACGCAATACGTTCACCACGTTCACCACCTGCACCGCACACAACGGCACTTATGTACGGCTGATCATGTCGTCAGAAACCGCACGTAATGCGGGTTATGTACCCCTGGCTGGGGTGGCTTTCTTTGTTTAGAGGATCTTTTGGATCTGAAGGATGGTGGCTTTGAGTCCTATGGCGAGGAGAAGGGCGAGTGAGCTGTATCCGATGACGGTTGCGCTTCGTGCAACCCTTGTTGGTATCTCCTTGATGAATGTTGAAGCGTGGCGGACGGCGGTTGAGGCGACCATGGCGAGGATGATCGCCAGAAATCCGTAGTTGGGTTCGCATCCACAGAAACTAGGGACTGTGAATAACGCAATGACTAGGAGGAGTCCGGCACCGCCAAGGCCGGTGATGATCAGGTAGCCGACCTGTTCTCGGTCGGCGGCAGGCGGCATTGTTCGTTCGAACAGCCAGTAGAGACCGGAAACGACCAGACCAAACGCGAAGTGGAGGCCGACGAACATTGCAACGTTCAAGGTTCGGGGTTCGAGGATGAAGAAATCGACCGAGTTGAAGGGACTTCCGTCTCCGGTCGCTGCAAGAGCCACCAACCCGAACCCCAAACCCTGCAAAGGGCCCAACCATTTCAGCCAAGGGTCGGAACTGACAACGATGACACTGCCAGCCACACCAGAAAAGCCACCGACGAAGATGATCAGGATCATGGTTCCGACGATGGTGAACTCACCGATCCGGTTGGCGTTCTCGGTGAGCCGTCCCACCATTTCTGGTCCGGCGGCCACCGCCGAGATACGCATAACGATCCGACCGAGAACACCACCGACGAGGACACCGCTGATCAGACTCGAAATTCCGAGTAGGGCCATTCGTCGAAACACGATGTTCGCTCGAAGTTGACTACTCCCAACAACCTCAACCAATAGCAACTCCTTGCTTTCTGAGAATCACCAACTCGAACCGGACCACACCAAACAGACGAACAGACTGCATTTCCAGGTGACACCACAACCAAACGCGAATCTGGTGAGCAGCCGGATTTAGATGTTTGCCGATTCGATCCGTTCCTGAAACGGGTCGTGGTCGAAGTAGACACCGATTGCTTCGACCGGCTTTACCGCCGACATGAACATTTCGACAGCAGCGAATGTCAACTCCGTCCCCACGATCCCAAACTCGGCTGTTATACACCCTGTTCTGCTCCTCGTAGTTTCGAGCCTCTCAACAGCCCAAACACCCAAACGGAGACAGGGTGCAACTTGTGTCAACCTGCTCCAAACCACCCACGAATACAGCAGAAGAGCGACTTATGTGCGGTTTGTCTGAGCAGTGTTTGGCGTGATCGACCATTATCTTTCGTAGTCGTTAGATGAAGGGAGATCACACATGCCGGCCACCAAAGAGGACGCTCAACTGTTGCTGAGACTCGACGAGGTACACAAACCGGGAACCGCAGCCAGAAAGTTTTCCTATTCAGATGAACTCGCCAAGGTCGTCGAAGACGGCACTTTCTTCGACAGTTATGCACTTGATTCAGACGAACGCTTCTTCATCAATCAAATCGCGACCTACTACGAGCTTCTTGGCAGTTTCATATCGATGGGGATCGTGGACGAGAAGTTTGCGGTTGGATGGTCTGGCGCCAAGTTCGCCTGGAAACTCATCGGACCGATCCTGATACAGGCACGTGAAGTATTCGGAAGTGAAGACCTTTGGGCAGAGTTCGAGGCGCTCGCCGGCGCCCAATCCGAAACGAATAATTGACCCACACATAACGGCATGGGCTGTGGTGGAGGCTCTACTTGCTAGGCGGGTTGATGATGATGCAGGTGGCTGTTGCTCGGGCCAAGAGTCGAGCGGCGGAGTCAAACAGTTCGCCTTCGGACACAGCGACAGTTCGCCCCAACGAAATCACTCGGCCTACACAACGGACACCACCCGAGCTGGCGGTCACCGGCTTCAGATAGTTGACCGTCAGGTTGAGAGTGGCGTACCCGACCCCTGCCGCAAGCTTCGACTGGACGGCACAACCGGTCGCCGAATCCAACAGCGTGGCTGCAAGGCCTCCATGGGCGGTCCCATATGGGTTGTAGTGAAATCCATTCGGCGAACAGACAATCTCGACTTCACCTTCACTGAAGCCAGAAAGTTCGAATCCAAGAGTTGAGGCCATGGGCGGTGTCAGGTCACCCTTCTCCCAAGCAGCCAGGTACTCCTGACCAGAAAGAGGGCGAGCAGACTCGAACAACTGCCTCGGCTCCAGCCACTGATAAGACCGATCAAAAGATGAGATTTCCGCCACGAACACTCCTCACTCAAGAACACCCCGTTCTCCACGACCAACGCCACAGCAGACGCACATAACGGCACTTATGTTCCCCTAAGAGAGCCGGACTTAATGTCGGTTGTGGGCGGGTGTCGCTAGAGGATGTGTGTGATCTCTGTTGTCAGATCCACCGCACCGGCTATTGCGGTTAGCGCCACTGATGTGGTTCCGATCATTTTCAGGGTTCGTGATGGGGTGTCTGCACCTCGTAGATGTTGAACCCACCAGACGATGGTCGAAAGCGATGTTGCTGTGAGGAATACACCTGTCCAGATCGGCGGCTTCGCACAGGAACAGAACTCTCGGGTGAACATGCTGGCGAAGGTCGGGATTATGAGGGGTGCCGCCATTGCAATCATGAGCGAGTAGACAACGATGCCGAAGGTTTGTGGTTGGTCGGGCATCTTTTCGTCGAGCAGTCCATCAAACCAGTACAACACGACACCAAACAAGAAGAGCAGGCCGACCAGCAGGACTAGGTCAAGTCGGGGGTCTTGAAGAATGAAGAAGTCCCTGTTGCCGGCGTGGATGAGGAAGGACCCTCCGATGCCAACAGCCCCTAATCCGACTAGTGCAGCCCTTTTCGGTATCCACTCCCGTACCAACACCCACACCACCCCAGCCAAAAGCCCGCTGAGGAGTCCTCCAAAGATGATTAGTTCAATGGTTCCCTCGACTGTGAATTCGCCAACCTGAGCCCCGGACTCGGTTATTCGGCCTAAGGCTTCGGGATGGAGAAGTCGGGACACGAACATCACGAAGCGCCCGCCGACACCTAAAACGACAACA
>CAXMOW010000015.1:0-657 GCA_964195235.1 uncultured Acidimicrobiia bacterium
GGCGACCAGTCCAGCAACGAACTGACCCTGTTGACGTTTACTGCGACTGCTTCTGACCCCGATGTTCCTGTCGACACGTTGACTTTCACCCTGGTAGGTGCCCCTGCTGGAGCTTCGATCGACCCGGTTTCTGGTGTGTTCACCTGGACTCCGTCTGAAAGCCAGGGTCCCGGCGTTTACGTGTTCACCGTGACCGTCACCGACAACGGCACCCCCAACCTTGCTGACACTGAAACGATCATTGTCACCGTCAACGAAACAAACACTGCACCGGTGGTCTCCGATCCGGGTGACCAGACGGATGCTGAAGGCGACCCGGTCAGTCTCGGAATCGTCGCTACTGACAGCGACCTTCCCGCCAACATTCTCACCTATGGAGCCAGCGGACTGCCCACCGGACTCAGTATCAACCCGTCGACCGGTCTCATCAGCGGAACCGTCGACTTCACCGCAGCCGCCGGATCCCCATACACCGTCACCGTGACCGTCACCGACAACGGCGCTCCCAACCTCAACGACCAGACCAGCTTCGCCTGGACCATCACCAACACCAACCAGCCGCCAGTGTTGGATCCGGTTGGCGACCAGTCCAGCAACGAACTGACCCTGTTGACGTTTACTGCGACTGCTTCTGACCCCGATGTTCCTGTCGACACG
>CAXMOW010000015.1:753-34598 GCA_964195235.1 uncultured Acidimicrobiia bacterium
ACGTGTTCACCGTGACCGTCACCGACAACGGCACCCCCAACCTTGCTGACACTGAAACGATCATTGTCACCGTCAACGAAGTGAACCTGGCTCCGGTCCTGGACCCCGTCGGCGACCAGTCCAGCAACGAACTGACCCTGTTGACGTTTACTGCGACTGCTTCTGACCCCGATGTTCCTGTCGACACGTTGACTTTCACCCTGGTAGGTGCCCCTGCTGGAGCTTCGATCGACCCGGTTTCTGGTGTGTTCACCTGGACTCCGTCTGAAAGCCAGGGTCCCGGCGTTTACGTGTTCACCGTGACCGTCACCGACAACGGCACCCCCAACCTTGCTGACACTGAAACGATCATTGTCACCGTCAACGAAACATCGACCAATACACCACCATTTGCCGCAGACGACCTTCTCCTACTGGACGAGGACACGTCAACAACGATTGACGTCACCTCGAACGACAACGACCCGGACGGCGAAACCATCACGGTCGTGTCGCTGACTCAACCTTCCCACGGAGACGTAATCCTCGATGGATCGGGGAGTGTCTTCTATCGGCCTCCTGTCAACTTCTGGGGGACGACAAGCTTCACTTACACGGTTTCCGACGGCGTGGGAGGAGAAGCGATCGCCACAGTGTTCGTTGAGGTCGCCTCTGTGAATGACGCTCCGACCGCCAACGAAGACGAATACACGTTGTCTAACTATCTCACTGTCAACCTCGACGTTCTCGACAACGACTGGGACGTAGACGGTGATTCCCTCCAGGTCGTCCTTGGCTCGCTACCGGCAAACGGCCGCGCGGAGTCAGACGGGAATGACATCGTGTACACACCCGAAAACGGTTGGGTCGGAACTGTGACCTTCAGCTACTTCGCCATCGACGTCAGCGGAGCTCGTGACGAGACAACCGTGGCAATTACCATCGGCACCGATGTGCTCGTCGGAGCAGAGAGTCTCGCGGATGAACTTGGGGTGGCAGCGGTCCCGTTCGTCGCACCGCCTGCCCAATTCGAGACCAGCGAGTTGAGCTTCCTCGACACACAAGTCGTCACTCTCCTGGCAGCGGTCTTCTTCCAGACCGTGGGGTCACTCCAACTGCCCTTATTCTTCCTGGTCCTGGCCCTGCTGGTGATGATCGCCCTTGGCGCAGCAACACAGATGCCCATCCTTCTTTCCGGGTCTCGTCAGCGTTTTTGGGCGGTCGTCTTTCGTGACAGGGAACAAACCCTCCCGGTGCATTTGGAGCCAGAGGGCGAAGACATCATCTACAAATTCGATCCGACGACTACCGGCATCCTCAGCAACGGAAAATCCCGGGTAGTCGGCACGACCGAATGGCTACCAGTCGGCTCGCCCAACGGAGCGGGTTGGGTGAAGCGTCACCACCTGACCGAGCAGGTTGACATCAAGGCGTTCACGAGCGCCCAACGCCCGATCGATCTAGTCAACCAGCTCGCAAAAAGACTTCGCAAGGGCCAAAACGTAGACTCGCTCCTCAGCCGAAGCGGACTCATGATTGCGCTAACTGGCAAGCCCACCACCGTACCGTCCGAGCGTTCGGCAGGATTGGTCGGAAAGTCAAGGATCCGCCACATTGGGGCTCCCGACGGCAAGAACGACTTTCTCGCCGCCGTTACCCGTCCATTCCTCGAAGCGTACGACGCCACAGACATTGTCAGTACACAGACTCCTCATTCACCGATGTCGCTGATCCCGACCGAATGTTGGAACTTCCCATATCTGGCGCTCGGTGTTGGTGAAGATGTCCAGCCGTGGCTGGTCTTCTTCGAGTACCGCCAGGGGAAGGCCTGGATCGCAGGGCTCGGCATCGACGAGTGACCGGAGATCGGAGGTCGACGTCGATGGATCGTGCTCTTCGGATTTCGCGAGGAAGTCCCGCGGTTTCTCGTCGACGAACTCGAAGGATCCAAAACGCTGAGAGCTTGGTCCCGCAGATGAGACTGCCCAATGGAAGGCCTTGGTTTCGGCCGAAGACGTTGTGCGGTCGTCGCGATTTCGCTCTTAGATTCTGGTTTCAGTGTCAGCTTTTTGTCCCTGCTCCAGGTAGCTGACCGGATCCCAATACAACAGTTCTCTTGTCGGTGTACCTGAAACGCCGTGTACTCGGAGCTCGACGCGTTGTGACATGTCGTAGTCCCGTCTGGTTGCCGTTCAAACTATCCGGTTACTCGAATCATGGGAGGGGGAATGTCACCCATGTTCGCCCACTACATTCATCACATGGAAGAAGAACGGATTGCCCTGTATGTCGACTTTGAGAACCTGGCCATTGGAGCGAGGGACGCCCTCGGCGGCATGGAGTTCGATTTCGAGCCGATCGCCAACGCACTGGCCGAGCGGGGTCGCGTTATCTCTCGAAAGGCATACGCCGACTGGTCGATGTTCACAGATGCCCGTCAATCGATGACACGAAGTCACGTCGAGCTAATCGAGATCCCGCAACGTATGGGAGCCACCAGGAAGAACGCGGCCGACATCAAAATGGCGGTCGACGCCATCGAGCTCGCTTTCGAGCGTGACTATGTCACCACCTTTGTCATCTGCACTGGCGACTCCGATTTCACGCCACTTGTCCACAAGTTGAGGGAGTTGAACAAGAAAGTCATCGGCGTGGGAGTGAAGGGTTCGACGTCGGCTCTGCTTCCACCAGCGTGTGACGAGTTCCTTTTCTACGACAACCTCGAAGGTGTTGATCAGCGCAACCAGAAGACAAAGAAGGCAGAGAACGGTGAAAATGCTGAGGATTCGCCTGAGTTGGAGACGCTCATCACAACCACCCTCAGTGGCTTGGAGAGGTCCGGTCAGGGATCGGTGCTGGCTTCTTCACTGAAGCGTGCCGTGCTCCGGAAGGATTCGACGTTCTCTGAGGCGGACTACGGGTTCAGAGGCTTCGGGGAGTTGCTGCGTCATCTCGAGTCGGAGGGTCTGATCGAGTTGTCCGAGGGTCCGGGCCGCGGCGACCCGGTCATTCAGTTCTCCGCTGCGGGTGGTGGCGAGCAACAGGCGTTCACGCTCTTGGCCGACGTCGTATCGGATCTCGAAGCTAAAAACAGTCCAGTAGTCCTTTCAGGCCTCAAGAATCAGCTGCGGAAGAGGCAGGCGGATTTCACGGAGAAGAAGTTCGGCTTTGGCGGGTTTCTTCAGTTCTGCAAGGCCGCAGCAACTCGCGGTCTTATCGAACTCCACTGGGACGAAACGCTGGGGGACTACACCGTCACGACCAAATAGTTTCGGTCGATGCGATATCTGAATGCCGAACAAACCCGTCAAGCACTGCCGATGGTCGACGCAATCGAGGCCATGGAGCATGCGTTCACAGGTGAAAGCGAGACACCGTTGCGCGCCATGGTGGGCGGGTCAATGGTCATGCCCGGCCGACTCGACGATCACATGGCGATCAAAGTTGTATCCACCGTCCCCGGAAACCCTGTTGGTCTGGTCATGGTGTTCGGGCCCGACGGGAACCCGGTCGGGATCGTGGATGGGCAAACCCTTACTGCGATCAGGACGGGGGCCGCTTCTGGTCTCGCGACACGGTTGTTGGCTGCCAACGGTGCGCGAACTCTGGCAATGTTGGGCTCGGGGACAATGGCTTTTGATCAAGTGCAAGCGGTTAGGGCCGTCAGACCTGTAGAACGAGTCCTGGTGTGGTCACGCACTCCGGAGAATGCAGAGTCTTTGGCGCACCGTGTCGGGGGAGAGGCCGTAGCCGATGCCGATGCTGCCGTCGCACTGGCCGACGTAGTTTCGTGCGCCACACCCGCTAGATCTCCCTTGTTCGAAGCGAGTTCAGTGAAGCCGAGGACCCACGTCAATGCGGTCGGAGCCTTCACTCCGGATATGGTCGAGCTCCCATCTGAGCTGTTGGATCGAGCTTATGTTGTCGTCGATGACGTTGAGGCCGCTGCCGCCGAAGCGGGTGACCTGATCCAGGCGGATCGCCAAGCCAATGCCACGTTGAATGATGTCCTCACCGGGAGCAATCCACAGATTGGGGAAGACGTCACCGTTTTCAAGAGTGTTGGTGTCGCTGCGCAGGATGTGGCGTCCGCCCAGAGGGCACTGGAGAACGCTGCGCTTATGGGGATTGGGGCCGACCTCGGCTAGGCGGCGCCTCGAATCTCCAGATGGTCGAGAAGCCGCTGTGACGCCACGGCGATTTCGGTCACAGCTTCATCGAAGACTTCAAGGTTGTGGGCGGCAGGCTTGGTGAATCCGGAGATTTTTCGGACAAACTGACGGGCAGCAGCCTCGATTTCCTCCGGGGGTGCGAGGTCTGGTCCATCTCGTAGACGCTTTATTGATCGGCACATCTGGCTGAACCTACCCGGATCTACGGCGGATCCTCTCAACTTCGTTGCTGACAAGGGCGAGTACCACCACGCCTGCGGCAGGCACCATGGCTGCGGCATCGGGTCCGTTGAGGAAAGCCCCCAGAAATATGAGAACACCCACCATCGCTCGCGCTGCGTGAAGTCGTCCGGGCGCCAGCAGGGTTTTCATTCGGGAGTCGACCAATGACACTGGTGGCTCCGGTTCTCGAACAACGGCAACCAGTGCGACAAGACCAATCCCGATGACGACTGCCGAGCGGGCATCGGGTACCTCCTGGGGAAAGGCGCGAGCTGCGGTTACAACAACCGATGTGGCGAGGGCTGTGAGTGCGGCGGCAATTAAGCTCATTTGGCGATTTTCGTTGCCCATTCGCTCGTCGACGTACATGGCGATAGCGATTCCGAATCCGCCAACCCAGCCTGTGATCGTGAAAGAAATTGCAGCAGCGATGGCACCCAGCACTATGTAATCGGTGAGGAGAGGGCGTCGTCCCGTCGAGTTCAAAACCAACCTGGCCGCGAACATCAAGCCAAGCAGAACCGTCATCGCCGAAGCATCTAAACCGGCGAGGACCCATAGGCCGCCGCCGACTGCTGCGATCAAGGCGGTGACTCCGTGATCAGGATCCAGCTCACGACCCAGTGCCCAGATCAGCGCGATGTAGACCGGTGTCCAGAAAGCTGACGCGGGTCCTCCCGTCAGCACCACCACGGTTGCGGCGATGAGACCAACGCCGCCGAGCCCGACGACCAGGCGGTTTGATCGCAACGACATGTCCATCGGCCTGAGGACGTGGCTTCTAAATGCCATGGACGGGATTCTGCCTGTTTTTGAAGCCCAATTGGTTCCCAAGCGGTAATACGGGAATCTGGTCGGCCAGTCCTACTCTCATCCCCGGTGACCAAACCGCTCGATAATATCCGCAAAGTACCCGCATTCGGCGTCCTCGCCGAACGCCGTCTTGGTGGTTTTCTGGCGCTCTCAGCGCTGGTGGGTGTTGGTGTTGGTTTGGGGGCTGCCGCTCTCGTGTTGGCCATCGAAGCCATTGGTCACCTCTTGGAGCCGATCCTCGAGCCACTGTTCAACCCCGAAGAGTTCGGATTCTGGGATATTCGCAGGGCCTGGATTTTCTTGACAGTCCCGTTCGGACTCTTGTCGGCTTGGTTTATCGCACGGAAATTCGCACCCGAAGTAGCCGGTGATGGTGTGCCGGAGGCAGCAGCCGCCCTCGCGGTCCACGGCGGTCGGATGCGAAAGCGGGTAGCCCCTCTCAAGATCCTGGCCACCTCACTCACTCTCGGATTTGGCGGTTCGGCAGGTCGTGAGGGGCCGATCGTCCAGATAGGCGCGGCTGTTGGATCCTGGGTTTCTCGGACTTTCAAGCTAGGTGAGGATGAAGTTCGGTCACTGGTTGCCGCCGGAGCGGGTGCCGGTATTGGTGCTTCCTTCAACGCTCCGATCGCTGGGATGCTCTTCGCCCTCGAGGTGATCCTCTCCTCCTTCGCTCCTCGACATATGTCGTCGATCGTCATTGCATCCGTCGCAGCCGCGATCACGACACAATCGATCGTCGGGGAGGAATTGGCCCTGTCGGCCGGTACCTACAACATGAATGGGTTCTCGGAGTTGATTCTCTATGCCGCGATGACCGTGGTGATCGTCGCCGTCGGATACTTCTTCTTGAAACTTCTGGATTGGCTGGAGAGTGTTGCCCATCGCAACGATCACGCCTGGTCATGGATGCGCCCCGTTGGCTTCGGTCTTGTCGTAGCCGGCCTGATCTTCCTGGAACCACAGCTCTTCGGAACAGGTCAAGAATTCACCAACCGGCTTCTTCTCAACGAGAACATCGCTGACATCACCGGCGCCGCGGGCGATCTCTGGTGGGTCCTGCTTCTGCTTGCTCTGGGCAAGGCAGTCGCAACCAGTTTCACGATTTCGTCTGGAGCTTCGGGCGGTGCCTTCATGCCGTCTCTATTCATGGGCGCCGCCCTCGGGGCCGGTTTCGCCCGTCTCGTCCAACCGTTTTGGACCGTTACCGACATCGATACCGGAGCCTTTGCTGTTGTCGGGATGGCAGCGATGTTCGCCATGGTGGGGAGAGCGCCGCTCACCTCGATACTGATTGTGTTCGAGATCACTGGCGCCCGGGACTATGGGCTGATCGTGCCGTTGATGCTGGCGGCCACCCTCGCGACCTTCTTCGGTGAGCGGTTCACAAAAGACTCCGTCTACACCGCGGCCCTGAAGCGAAAAGGTATTCGAATCAGACCAACCGGAGATGTCGACATTCTCGACACTGTGGAGGTCGGCACTGTGATGGCTCAGAATCCGCTTACCGTGGATCCCGAAGCGACCATCGGAGAAACCGAACGCAAATTGCATCAAGTTCGGGCGCATGGGGTGCCCGTAATCGAGGGCGATCGTCTGATCGGCATCGTGACGGTGTCTGATATCACCCGTGCCGACGGAGGACCCGAAACATTGGTCCGGGCTGTGATGACTCCGCGACCGGTCACGGTCACCCCAAGTACTCCCGTTTCGCGAGCCTTAGAACGGATGGCCGTCCTTGGTGTTGGTCGGCTCCCGGTAGTGGCGGAACACAATCCTGAGGAGGTCGTCGGGATGTTCCGAAGGGAAGAAGCTGTCCGCGCCTATCACGAAGGGCTGACTGCGACAACCGATTCGGAATTGCACAGAATGCGCCTCGCCCAACGGACCGACCCAGGCGCCGGCTACTACGACTTCCGGGTCCCTTTAGGCTCCATCGCCGATGGAAGGCTGGTGCGAGAAGTCTCCTGGCCAGAGGGGTCAACGCTGGTTTCGATCAGAAGGAACCGCGAAGTTCTGATCCCCACTGGCAGCACCACTCTGCTTCCCGGCGATGTGATAACCGCTTTCGGCACCGAAACTTCAAAACGCCGCATGATCGATCGTCTCGACGCTGGTGCAGACGAGCCGACGGCGGAAATCGAGTTTCGCGATTTCGACGTCGAAGACGACGGAGAGCCCGCTCAGTCTTCCGAATAGACTCGTCACCACCTAACTATTGAAAGGTTTGCATTGGGATGGACGGATTTGCCCTTTTTCTGATAATCGTTGTTCTGGGGTTTGTGGTGTGGAACCTGATTCGGAGTCGCAAGAGGCAAGCGCAACGAATGGAGGAAGCTCCCGGCACCGCTGCGGGTAGCGAACTGTCAACGGTGCGCGATCTGTTTGGGGCCGAAGCCAAACACCTCGCTCCGGTGAGCGATTTTCACGTTCATGATGTCGAGGCGAGGGTGACATTCGACGTCCCGCTGCCCGACGAAGACGACGAAGTTCTCAACGAGCTGTTGGTTGATCAAGCGGTCGAGGTGGTCAGGGAGAAGAACAGAGAACTCCCGATCGACATGGTCGAGGTAATCGTGGTATTCGCGGGCAAGGATCCGGTACGCGAGGTCGGTCGCCATCAGCTGCCTTCGGCGGGCGAGCTGCCACCACCTTCCCCGACTGCGGCCCTCAGCTTCGCCAATATCGCTCACGATCCTTTTGCCGCCCCATTCGACGCCGATGTCGATCATTCAATCCACTACGACACAAAAGCTGATGTTCCTGGGGACGAACTGGGCCCGCTCATCGACGAGCTGAAGATTCCCAGCGGTCTCGATCGGGGACTTCGAGCCAACGGTTTGGACCCCGCTGCATTGGACGGGCCTGAACTGGTGTTGGCGCTGCTTCGCTTGTTTGGCTACGGCGTCAGTGAGCAGGCTTATCCGGGGTCGTACATGGCGATCAAAGATGGGTTGTCGACATACATTCTCACCGAGGCGTACAAGCCGGGTCAGCATCCCGAGCTCGAGGAGGAGGTGATCCGACGGTTCCTTGCCGATTTCAGCTCGTCAGGCGCCGAACGGGGCATCTTGATCACAGATAAATACAGCCCTTTCATGATCCACGAAATCGAAAACAACCAGCCGAAAGTGCGTTTCATCACTCGAGAGCGCGTGCAGCTGTTTGTCGACTCGATGGCGCTCGGGTAGCCAGGCTGATATTAAGTTGGACAGAGGTATGATGACTTGCGAAGGAGGCAACGTTTGTTCGGTTTGAGAGGACAAGAGCTACTGATTGTTCTGGTGATTGTCTTGATCATCTTTGGAGCGAGGAAGCTGCCTGACCTTGCGCGGTCGCTCGGTGCCTCAGCCAAAGAGTTTCGCAAGGGCATCGAAGATGGCACGTCCGAAGACGCTGCCGACCAGGTGACCGAAACCTCGGACGATGACCCGGATGCGCGTACGTCAGACTCCTCAGAAGTTCCCGATTCCTAGGAACTAGACGCCGGCAGGCGTCGTTCTCCGAGTAGGTCTCCATGGTGGAGTCCGTTCCGCTCACCTGGGAAGAGGTTGCCCGTGTCTACGGACGCAAGATCTACAACTTTGCTTATCGGCTCACCGGTAATCCCGACGATGCTCACGATCTCGTCCAAGAGGTCTTGCTTCGTGTCCGTAAGGGTCTCGCCAACTACCAACCCGGCAGCTTCGAAGGCTGGCTCTGGCGCATCACCCGCAACGCCTTCCTCGACGATATTCGCAAGCGCAAGAGACGCCCCACCACTCCCCTTCCCGAAGAGGTCGATCGATGGGATCTTGCTTCGACCGAGTCGGCTGACGACGCGTACGCCCGTGTCACCATCGGCGATGACATCCAAAAAGCCCTGCTTGACCTTCCCTTCGAGTTTCGAGAAGCGGTCGTGCTTTGTGACATCGTTGGCCTGTCCTACGAGGAGATCTCGCAGGCTGTCGCCGTCCCCATCGGCACCGTTCGTAGCCGCATCCATCGTGGGCGAAGGATTCTGAAGGAGACGTTGGGTTGACTCATCCTTCAGAGCAGATCAGCGCATATCTCGATGGCGAGCTTCACGGGAAGGAGTTGAACGGACTGCTCGAGCATCTGTCCGGCTGTGGGCGATGTTCGGCTGAGATGGAGGAAATTCAGAATGTGAGAGCGGCGGTGCGTTCGCTCCCTGTTCTAGAGCTGCCCGATGGTGTCGTTCCCGATGCCGATGCGGCGGTTCTCCCGATGCGGCGGAACCGTGGTCTTTGGGTGGGCGCCGCTGCCGCGATGGTTGCCCTGGTGATCGCAGTGGCTGCCATTGTGACCCCGCCTCCGACCGCTGTCTCGGTTGATGATTTGAGCAGCCGTTTCGGCGCACGGGTCTCGTTGGACCCAGCGTTTAGTCCCGCCAAAGTCGTTGTTCCTGAGCTCAATGTGGTGAGCGAGTGAGAAAACTCGTTGCGCTTGTCACCGCCATCGTGGTGATCCCTGCGTCCGTCGCAACCGCAGCGGATTTGGACGAGCTACTCGAGCGGAGCCATGAGGCGTCATACAGCGCAGAACAGATCATCTCGTGCAATACCCCTGACGGTCTTCGGGACGCCGTTGTCCGACTTGCTCAGGACGGAGTCGACATCTGGATCGGCTCGACGGCAAGTGGCGATGTCGAAGTGGCAGCCGGCTCCGGTGGCTGGACCCTCCTGCGTGGTGGAGACACAGTGAGCTCTGCATCGGTTGGGACCGGAGAGAGAGCCGACGATCCGCTCTACAGCGTGGAAGACGAAGCCGCGTTTCTATTCCTGGGCCGGTCAGCGACGACATACAATCTTGTGCGCGACGGCGTCTTGCGTGCCAAGTTGGCGTTTGACCAAGAGACAGGGGCAATGGTCAATGTCACCACATTCCTCGAAGACGGCACTGCTTATTGCCAACGCAGATTCATCAGCTTCGACTCCGCGGCACCGGACCTAGCGTCCGTCACTCCAATCGAAGGGGAGACCTTGCGTCAGTTGGAGGGTGTGCCCACGACCTTGCCTGAGGCGATCGCCGGCTTCGACCGTCTCGACCTATACCTAGACGATGACGGGTCGACATTCGCCTACTACTCCGACGGGTTCTTCTCTTTTGCGGTCTTCGAGACCCCAACCACCGTGAGCCTTCCCGACGGAATAGCGGTCCAGGTGGGCGAGTCGGTATACGAACGGTCGTTTACGGCTGGTCAGGCCCCCTATGTCTGGGAAACTCGAGTAGGGGGGATGGCGTTGGTAGGGGATCTGCCCCCCGATCTCCATGAGTCGGTCCTCGCGGCTCTTCCCGAATCAGAGGCCCCAGGCCTCCTCCGCCGTCTCTGGCGCTCCCTCTTCGGCTAACTTCTCTACAAACCTCAGGTAGTAGCGCCTCGCATGCGTGGCGTCAGAGTTTCCGGTCGGGATCAGCTCATCTATGAGAGAGCCTCTTCGTATTCCGAAAACTGGCGGGCCACTCCCAACTCCTCGGATGCGATCACCGCGGTCACAACCGAGTCCGAATCGAGTAGATAGGTTGTTCGTTTGGCGTAGCCGTAGTTCTCATCGAACGCCTTGTAGGCCCTTGCCACCTCGCCGTGGGGCCAGAAGTCGGAGAGGATGTCGAACTCAAAGCCCTGCTGCTCAGCCCACACCCTGTTGGCGTGGAGGGTATTGCAGGTGATAGCCACGACTCTGGTGTCCGCCTCGTTGAACAGTCCCATATGGTCGCGGATCTCGCAAAGCTCGCTCTGGCAAGTGGCGGTGAATGCGAAGGGGATGAAGACGATCATCGAGTTTGCCGCGGCCAAATCCTCGAGTCCCACCTTGTCGCGGTGTTGGTTGCGAAGCCTGAAATCAGGTGCAGCCTGGCCGACAATGAGTGTCACGGGATCCCTTTCTTCCAAAGGTGAGCGGATTCGGACCGTATACGGGCCGTACTACCTGAGGTTTGCAGTTTTAGGTCCAGCCGTCGAGGAGGACCCGTGCCGCCCAAGTGGTGGGGTCGCGGAGTTCGGCGGCGGTTGGCATACGGGTCGGGTCAGACCACAAAGTCTTGAGGGCATCGTCGCCGTACCTGATCTCCACATCCTGGTTGAAGGCGTCGCCAAGCTGAGTGGCCTCAACCGGGACAGGTCCGACGCCGATCGATGGTTCGCTGGTCACGGACAGTCTTTCGAGGTCGCGAGCCGCCGAAATGGTGTCGAAGTTGGGAGCGAGGTCTTCAGTTGCTCGTCTTGCTAGAAGGCGGGAGCAACCGGTGATTGCACCGAGGAACGCCTCGAGTTCGGCACGAGGAGCTTCCGCTTCCTCGCCTCCAAGCAGGCCGTCGATCCCCCCGGCTTCGTCGATGACACGTTCGATGTCGTCGGGGTCGCTTCCCCCGATCATCAAACCGCTCAGCTTCGTCGGATCGATCTTGGCCGCTTCGGCATAAGCGCCGACCAGAACCGAAAGGTGATCTTGGATCCATGGCAGTTGACTCGTCGCCCGGAAAGCCGCCTCATTCGCCACCACCCAGAGGTGGACTTCGCGTACGTCGACATCAGCCACTTCCAGGGATTCGATGTTGGGAAGGATCAGGCTCATCGGACCGTCTCGGTCCGGTGGCAATCCAGCGTCGAACCCGGCAACCACCCACACCGATAAGGATCCGACCAGCGAGCCAGCCTGAAGCCCAACGATCGCCGGACCCATCTGGGCCATGAGCGGAGCCGCCCCTTCACCACCGATGGAAGACCCGAAGGGCTCGACCAGCGAGCCATAAGACTCGAGGTTCTTTTCGGCCCAGGTCCTCGGGTCGAGGGGCAGGACGTCGGACGCCGGGATGATTCGGAAAGGGGCCACCTGTTCGAGTCGGTATTCCACAAGCCTTGCCAACTCGCGGAACTCTTCGGCAGCCCACGGTTCCACCGGTTGGCGCTCGCCGGACAGGTGACGGGCAACTTCGGCCGCCAGCTTCCAGTTGACGGGCCCCGGCTGGTTGAACAGCTCAAACAGCTTGGAGAAAAGGTCGTCGCCTCCCATTTCGGCTCCCGCTTCACTCATCCGTCGAGACTTCCGAGTTCGACTTGCAGGGTCTGTTCATCATCAGCCCGAAGAATACGGACCTCGACGACGTCTCCGGCGCGATGGCGTCTCAATTGGGCAAGAAGTTGGTCACGAGCGGTGATCTGGAGCCCATCGAATTCGATGATCACGTCGTTGACCTGGCCGCCCGACATCTCGTAAGCCGATTCAGAGAGGAGAGAGACGACGCTTAGCCCGACCGGGTATTCCGCAACGCCTTCTTCGGCCCATGCGGTTTCGACGCTGACTCCGAGAAGGGCATGATTCACAGTGCCTGACTCGATCAGGTCCCGGGCGATACCAACTGCGAGATCGATAGGGATGGCAAAACCAAGACCTTCGGGCCCGACATCGGACACCGCGATGGCTGTAGTGATCCCGACCAGGTTTGCCTCGGCGTCGACCAATGCGCCTCCGCTGGAACCGGGCGCGATCGGAGCGTCGGTTTGTATCAATCCGTACAAGGTCTGCCCTGGCGAGATTTGTAAGAAGCGGTCCAAGGCGCTGACGATTCCGAACGTGACCGTTGGCCCACCAGCCAGGCCCAGAGGATTGCCGACTGCAATAGCAGGCTCCCCGATGGTCAACCCGTCCGAACTGCCTATCGAAATCGGTGAGAGATCGGTCCGTTCCACGAGCAGGATCGCCAGATCGGTGACGGGGTCTGATCCCACTACTTCGGCCGGGAAACGTGCTCCGTCTGAGAATATGACGGCCAGCTCGCCTGCTCCATTGATGACGTGGTGGTTGGTGAGGATGTATCCGTCGCTCCCATAGACGACTCCGCTGCCCGACCCGCCGAAGATAAATGTGCTCGACTCGATGAAAACGGTCGATGGGACAACACTTGCCGCGACTTGTGTGGCCGTGACGTTGTCACCCAACGTGGGGGCGGGTCCGGCTGGTGGGGGCGCGGTGAGTGTCGGCGCCGGTGGAATGGTTGGCGGTGTGGGCTCCTCGAACACCCCCACAAAGCCGAGGATGGCGAAGGTTACGCCGGTACCCAGGAGGACCCCGCCGAGTATCCCAAGGACCAGCGCCCACGTATCGACACCGGAACCCTCGCTGTCGTGCGACTCTTGCGCGTAGGAGATGAGATCAGATTGGGATTGTTCTGGGTCCCGTGATCCGAGATCTGTCATAGGCTGAGAAGTCTATGGACGGTGCGGCGCAAACGATCAGAGTCTCAGTGGGGTCCGACCCCATCGACACCGGAGCGCTCGTCAGCGAGGTAGGTCGCTCTCAGTCCGGAGCGACTGTTCTGTTTGTGGGCACGGTCCGAGACCACTCCGTAGGGAAGACCGGCGTCACCCATCTCGACTACGAGGTGTACGCCGAGATGGTTGAGCCGAAGATTGCAGAAGTGGTCAGTGAGGCGGTCACCAAATGGCCCGTACAGGCGGTGGTGGTCGAGCATCGATCCGGTGTTGTTCGGCTCGGCGAGGCGTCAGTGGCAGTTGCTGTGTCGTCTGCGCATCGCGCCGATGCCTTCGACGCAGCTGAGTTTGTCATCGACGAATTGAAGCGGAGTGCGCCCATCTGGAAGAAGGAGCACTGGCCCGGCGGGGCCGAATGGAGCCAGGGAAGCTGATGAAAGGTCAGCGTTTAGCGACGCGTTCCGTCTGGTGGCTCTAGGCTCCGCGTTCCCCTGCGGAGGACCTATTCATGACGACTCTTGCTGAACGGGCCGAGGCGCCGACCTCTGGCATTGGTTTCCACACTCCCGCCGCAATGGTACGTGACTGGGCGGATCGTCTGCCTGACAGTGTCGCGTTCCGGGAGAAGGACTTGGGGATCTGGCAGGAGACCACCTGGATCGAATATTGGGATGTCATTCTCGATGCGGCACATGGCCTTCTGTCGTTGGGTGTCAATGTGGGTGATCGGGTCTCGATTCACTGTGAAGACCGACCGGAGTGGGTCATTCTCGACATGGCCACGGTTGCCGTGCGTGCGATGACCGTTGGTCTCTACCCGACTAATCCCGCTCCAGAAGTTGAGTACATGCTTGCGAATTCGGGCTCTGAGATTCATCTCGCAGAGGATCAGGAGCAGGCGGACAAGGTCATGGATGTGATCGACTCCCTCCCCAACTTCCGCAAGATGATTCATGTCGAGCCTCGTGGCTTCCGGAAGTGGCGTGACGACGAACGCTTTATCTTTTGGGATGACTTCCTCGAGTTGGGGCGGAAACACCGGAGTGAGAATCCGGGCGCGGTGGAGGCCCTCATGGCCACCGCTGAGGCGGATGACATCATCACCCTCGTCTATACCTCGGGAACGACCGGCCCCCCTAAAGGGGCGATGATCAGCAACACCAACTTCGCCTTTGCGGTTCAACAGGTGCTCTACGTCGATGGGCGGATACACGGAAAGCAACTCAACTCCGACGATCTGATCGTGACCTATCTTCCTTTGTGTCACATTGCGGAGCGCATCTTCTCCACGTGGTCATCGGTGTCGAGCGGAGCTTCGCTCAACTTTGCCGAATCTATCGAGACTGTTCAACAGAACCTCCGTGAGATCCAGCCAACAATCTTTTTTGCGGTTCCGCGCATTTTGGAGAAGATTCACGCAACGATCGCGATCAAAGGGCGTGACGGAACCTGGTTTAAGAAACTCTGGTTCGGCGTCGGAATGAAGATGGCCTCGGTCATCGGCAAACAGCGCGAGGCAAACAACGGTGACTTCACATTCCTGGCTCGTGTGCTGTACGTCATTGGTTACCCCCTTGTCTTTCGAGCGCTCAAGGAACGGATTGGCATGAGGCGAGTGCGTTGGGCGGCTTCCGGTGCCGCCCCGATTGCGCCTGAGGTTCTGCGGGACTTTCTCGGGATGGGGGTTCCGATGTTCGAGGTCTACGGGATGACTGAGAATTGCGCGGTCGGCACGGCAAACCGTCCAGGAAGGAACAATGTTGGAACCGTTGGCGAGCCTTATCCCGATACCGGGTTCCGTATCGACGAGACGACTGGTGAGATCCAAACCAAACATGACGCGAACTTTGTGGGCTACTGGAACAAGCCTGACCAGACCGCGGAGACGTTCACCGACGATGGCTGGTTGAAGACCGGAGATGTTGGTGAGTGGGTTGACGGCACCCACGTCAAGATCGTCGATCGAATGAAGGACATAATCATCACTTCGGGTGGCAAGAACATCTCGCCATCGGAGATCGAGAACAGCCTGAAGACGTCGCCATATGTCAAGGAGGCGATGGTCATCGGTGACGGCAAGAAGTACCTGTCAGCTTTGATGGGGATCGAGTTGGATGTTGTCGGCGATTGGGCGACTCGGAAGGGAATTCCCTACACCACCTATCGGGACCTTTCCGAGAAACCGGAAGTGATCGAGTTGATGCAAGGTGTTGTCAACGAGACCAACGAGCGGTTCGCCCGTGTCGAGAACATCCGCAAGTTTCGGATGATCCCCAAGGAGCTCGACCATGAGGACGGCGAGCTGACAGCGACCCAGAAGCTGAAGCGAACAGCGATGGACGACCTGTTTGGTGAGTTAATCGACGACATGTATAGGTCGTGATTCCAGAACTCCAAATACTTGCCCAGGCGACGGCCGACCCAAGTCGATTCGCCAACATGGTCGTCGACGGTCTGAGCCTCGGGACTATCTATGCGTTGCTCGCTGTGGGATTTGTCATCATCTTCAAGGCTACCCAGGTACTCAATTTCGCTCATGGAGCGTTATCGGCCCTTGGTGCGTTCTTCGTGGCTTCGTACGCAACAATCATCGACATCCCGGGTCGGTGGATGCCTGGAGCTCCTGATTGGTTGGTCTGGACGTTGGCTGTGCTGATCGCCTTGGTCACGATGGCATTGGTCGGTGCAGCTCTGGAACGTGTGTTCCTCCGACCGATGGTTGGTGAGGAACTCTTCGCGCTGGCAATCGTGACGCTCGGTCTGGACATCGTTCTCAGAAGTATCACGAACGACTTTATTGCCCCACTCGAGCGCCCGATGGGGGATCCTTTTGGACTTGGCATCTTGGATCTCGGTTGGGTAACTATCCCTCACACGCAGATTCTCCAGATGATCGTGGCAGTTGTGGCCGTGACTGCGATCGCGGTTTTCTTCCGGTCGCGGATGGGCATTGCAATGCGTGCCACTGCGTTCGATCAGGAGGCGGCGCGGGCGCAGGGCATCAGTGTCGGTCGGGTATTCTCATTGGCGTGGGCGATTGGTGCTGTCCTAGCGGCCATAGCCGGCGTTTTCATTTCTGTTTTTCCGCGCCGAGCCGCTGGAGTCGGGCCATCCACCGCCTTTTTCGCATTTGCTGCCTTCCCCGCGATCATCATCGGCGGACTTGACTCGGTTGTTGGAGCGATTGTTGGTGGGTTAATCGTAGGTTTCGCTCAGGCCGCTTCCAGCTCGTACCTCCGGTTTGAGATTCTGGGAACAGGTTTTGGAGGAGTCGTTCCCTGGCTACTGATGATGGTGATTTTGATCGTTCGCCCGTACGGCCTGTTTGGGACTGAGGAGATTCGTCGGGTATGAGAGGTAGGCCTCTTCTCTACACGTCGTATGAGGGCGATCAGGCGCTAATGAATACGACGCCTAAGAAGTTGCTGCTCGGGCTCTTCTTGGCGTTTCTCGTCGCTATTCCGTTTCAGCTGGTGCCTGTTTTCGGATTCTTGGGAGAAAACTCGTGGTTGAAATTGCTTTCTACCGCTGCGATCTTCGCGATCGGCGCACTCGGTCTGAACATCCTCACCGGTCTGGCCGGTCAGGTTTCTTTGGGCCACGCTTTCTTCATGGGGCTTGGGGCGTACACGGCGGCCTTTCTCGGCGGGGAGCCTGGCCCTCTCGCCGGTCTCGGACTTCCGATGTGGATCTGGTTGCCTGCGGCAGGTGCAGTCGCCGCCTTGGTTGGTCTGGCAGTCGGCCCGACGGCCGTCCGGGTTAGAGGTCTGTACCTGGCTTTTGTCACACTTGGATTGGTTTTCATCGGTGAATACATCTGGATCAACTGGACCTGGTTGACCGGTGGCTCTCAGTCCGGCCGAGAGTTTCCTGAGTTCGAACTTCGGATCTGGAAGGAGGAAGAGCCGCTGATCGATTTCGCTAGTGACGGCGCCTGGTTTGGGATCGAGCTCAGCGGCGAAGCCAAGACCTACCTCCTGATGCTGGCTTTGCTGATTGCCTTTGTCCTCTTCGCCAAGAACATTCAGCGCACCAGAGTGGGGCGGGCGTTTCAGTCGATTCGGGATCGAGACATTGCTGCCGAGATCATGGGTGTTGATGAATTCAAGTACAAGCTCCAGGCCTTCGCCATTTCTTCATTCTTCGCCGGTGTCTCGGGCGCCCTACTTGCCAGCTTTGTAGGCCGTACCATCCCAGAGAGATGGAATCTGTTCCTATCCGTGACATTCATTGCCATCATTCTCATAGGTGGAGCCGGTGTCGTCACCGGCACGCTGCTTGGTGCCTCGTTTGTGATCCTTCTGCCTCGGATTGTCGAAGACGTGACTGAGTGGCTAACGGCTTATGTTGTCGAGGGGACTGGTTTGTTCGTCTGGCTGGTCGACCTCATCGTCGTGACCAACCCCGAAGACTGGGGGATTATCAACATCTCCCAGGGATTTGGCCCGGGGTTATCTGTGGCACTGTTTAATCAGGTCATATACGGTCTACTGATCATCGGCTTTCTTATCTTCGAGCCACTCGGTTTGTATGGGATATGGCTACGGATACGAAACTATTGGAAAGGTTGGCCGTTCACGTATTGAGCGGTCACGTCAAGAGACGACGCTTGTCGTCTCTTTAATGAGGAGGAAGAAATCAAATGAGGATGAATTCAAAAACGCTGGCAATCCTTCTGACGATGGGTTTGGTACTCGCCGCATGTAGCCCAAGCGGAGGCGACGCAACCACTACCACGGAAGGAGATGCGGCGGCCACAACTGAGGGATCTACGGATACCACGGAGGGATCGACTGCCACGACGGAGGGTGAGATGGAGATCGCCACGGACGTAGGTGTCGACCTCGAAGCCGGCACGATTGATATTGGTTTGCTCTCAGACCTGAGCGGCGGCTTTGCCGGCCTGGTGACACCTATCGTGACCGGGCACGAGGTGTATTGGGAGAACGTCAACGCCAACGGTGGGATCGAAGGCCTCACGGTGAATTTGGACATTCAGGACACCGGCTATGTCATTGACAATCACGTTCAGAAGTACGAAGAGATGAAGGATTCGGTGGTGGCTCTTGGCCATTCGACGGGCTCGCCCCATACCGTTGCCATCAACGATGCACTCCAGGAAGACGGAATCCTTGCGTTACCGCTCACGTGGTATTCGGGTTGGACCGATCCGGCGCTCAACGCCAACTTGTTGCACCACGGTTCGCCCTATTGCATCGAAGCGCAGAACGTCATTCAGTGGCTGACTGAACAAATGGAGGACATCTCCACAATTGCCATAGTGTCTGTCGGTGGTGACTACGGGCTTGACTCTGCTGCCGGAGCGGTTCTTGCGGCTGAGGGTCTCGGTCTCGAAGTCGTCCTCGACCTCGCTGGTGGGATAACCGACGAGGCCAGCATCCTGGCCGCGGCCGACCAGATCGCAGAGGCCAGTCCTGACCTGGTCTGGATGACGCTGATCCCTTCCATCACTTCGGCGCTCTTTGGGCAAGCTCTGGCCAACGGCTATCAGGGAATCTGGGCAGGTGCTGGACCTTCGTTCAGTCCAGCCTTTGTGGCCCCTGATTCTCCGATCAAAGATGCTGTGACCGCATCGATGTACTTCGGGTTTTATCTCGAAGGCTGGAGCGGCACATCACCCGGAACCGAAGCGGCCAAGGAATTGCTGCTGGGTGCCGGACGGGATATTGCTCCTTTCGACTATTACCTCGAAGGTGTGCTCGAAGCTCAGATGATGCATCAGATCCTGCAGGCGGCCTATGACGCCGGGGACATGACACAATTCGGTGTGCTCACCGCTGCCAAGGGCTTCGAGAACATGAGCTTTGATGGCCTCGGGCCTGACGAGAGCTATGTCGGTAATCCCAACGAGCAGTTGCAGCGTCAAACGTGGGTCATGAAGCCAGATCCGGATGGTCTGGTCGCAGGAACCACTGGCGGAGCGGCTATTGCCGCGGCGGCGTACACGGGAAGTCTGGTTGCAGAGATGGACTTCACTGGGGCCTGCTACGTCCTGGGCAGTTAACTAATTGGATGACGATTCGGGGTGACTCCACGTCGCCCCGTTCCGTCGTGAGTTGAGCGTTGTGAGCGACTCGGTCGCTTGCAACCCCGAGCCCATGACAAATAGCGGACACAAGTTGCTAGCGGTCGAGAACCTCGAGGTCGTTTACAACGACGTCGTATTGGTGCTACGTGGTATCTCGATTGAGGTGGGTGACGATCAGATCGTCGCCCTTCTCGGCGCCAATGGAGCGGGTAAGACCACCACTCTCCGTGCCATTACCGGTCTTCTCCAGGTGCACAACGGTGAAGTGACCAAAGGCGAGATCGTCTTCAACGGGGCTGATATCGCCGACGCCGAGCCTTCCAAGATCGTCAAGCTAGGGATCTCTCAGGTGATGGAAGGTCGTCGTGTCTTCGCAGAGCTAACGATTGAAGAGAATCTCCAGGCTGGGGCTTATGTCAATGCCAACAGATCGGCATACTCGTCGTCTTATGACCGCGTGATGACCCTTTTTCCGATGCTGCAGGAACGTCGATCTGCAACTGCCGGCTACCTGTCGGGAGGTGAGCAGCAGATGCTCGCCATAGGCCGGGCTCTGATGCAGGACCCCAAGCTCCTCATCCTTGATGAGCCGTCTTTGGGTTTGGCCCCGCTTCTGGTCCAAGAAGTGAGGGACATCATTGTGGAGATCAACCAACAGGGAACTGCAGTATTGCTGATTGAGCAGAACGCCAACATGGCACTCACGATTGCCCACCGTGGCTACGTCATGGAGACGGGGAAGATGGTGATGGACGACGACCCGCAGCGACTCTTGAATGACGATGATGTGAAAGAGTTCTACCTTGGCCTCCACGCGAGTGGGGAGAAGAGATCGTTCCGCGACGTAAAGCATTACAAACGTCGAAAGCGATGGCTGTCATGAACGGCAATCTGCTCGGGCGTCGAGTGAACCGGTCCGGGCCGACGGACTACAAGCATCTTCTCGAAGTCAAGGATATCCACCTGTCGTTCAAAGGCGTCAAGGCCGTAGATGGCGTTTCCTTTGATGTCAACGACGGGGAGTTATTCGCGATCATCGGTCCCAACGGGGCCGGCAAGACCTCGTTGTTCAACACGATCAACCAGGTCTATCGCCCTCAAGAAGGTGATATTCAGTGGAAGGGTCAGAGTTTGATGGGGCTCAAACCGAACGCCACCGCTGAGCGCGGCATCGCACGCACCTTCCAGAACATTGCCCTCTACGCGCACATGACGGTCTTGGAGAACATTCTTACTGGACGTCACGTTCGCATGAGCGCCGGCTGGCTCGCCGGCTCCCTGTGGTGGGGCAGGGCCAAGAAAGAGGAGATGGAGAACCGGGAGATCGTCGAAGGGATCATTGACTTCCTGGAAATCGAGCAGTGGCGAAAGTACCCCGTCGGTTTGCTCCCTTACGGGATACAGAAACGTGTCGAGATGGGTCGTGCTCTGGCAATGGACCCCGAAATGTTGCTCCTCGATGAACCGGTAGCTGGTATGAACCTCGAAGAGACCGAGGACATGGCCCGTTTCATCCTCGATGTCCAGGATGATTTGAAAATCGCCATCATTCTGGTCGAACACGACATGGGATTGGTGATGGACATCGCCGACCGGGTTTTGGTGGTTGACTTCGGGAAGCCGATCGCACTTGGTGAGCCGTCCGAGGTCCAACAGAATCCCAACGTCATCAAGGCCTACCTGGGTGAAGAGGTTGAGATCGCTCAATAATGGAGCGTTTGTCAGCACCTGAACTACCTGACTGGCTCTCCGAGCAGCTCCCCTTCGATCGCTACACCGTCGAGATCGAAGACGGACTTCGCATGCACGTTATGGAACAGGGAGAAGGTCAACCGGTTGTCCTTTTCCATGGCAACCCGACCTGGGGCTACCTCTACCGAAAAGTGGCGGCCGAATTGGTCGGTGAACCTGTCCGATTGATCATGCCCGACATGATCGGATTCGGACTCTCCGACCGTCCCCTCATGACGTCAGATCACACATTGGCCAACCACTCCCGGTGGATGTCTGCGCTCGTCGCCCGGCTCGAAATTGATGATGCGGTAGTCGTAGTCCAGGACTGGGGAGCCGCCGTCGGGCTGCTAGCAATGAAGGACAATCCCGGCCTGATGTCTGGACTGGTTGTCCTCAACACTCAGCTGGGTCCTCCAAAGCCTGGGTTCACACCCACGACGTTCCACCGCATCCTGAGTAGCCGGCCGGGTCGGTTTGTGCCCTGGCACAACCATCTGCGGTACGCGCAAGGTGACAGACGGTCGATTGGCGGTGTGGTTCAAAAGTCGTATAGCTATCCGCTCAAGCGAAGGCAAGGTGGTGGTGATGCTGCGGCCGCTCTCATACGTATGGTGCCCGACTCGTTGGATCATCCAAGTGTGCCCCTGCTCAAGGACCTTGAGGGGTTAGTTTCTACAATTTCGCAACCCAATGCAATTGTGTGGGGTCAGAAGGACCCGATTCTCGGCAAGATTCTCAGACGCATCAACCGCCAGCTTCCCGATGCAGAAGTGACCGCGACCGAAGCTGGTCACTTTCTCCAGGAAGAGGTCCCGAAGGAAATCGCCTCAGCGATCAGAAGTGTGATCGCCAGACTGTGACACCCATGCGGGTGCAGTTGTGGTCGCTCAGCGACCACAACTGCACCCGCTAGACAGCTACTGCTCTCCGACCAGTCTCCATGCACCCGGTAGGAGAATTCCGGCTGCGGCGGCCTTGATCAGATCGCCGAAGAGGAAAGGGACTACGCCAACGACGATCGCTTCTTCGAGAGACAACCCGAGGCTGAGCATGAGCCCCACCACCCCAAAAAAATAGATAACACCAGACCCGAGGATGAAGGCGGTGAACATTGTGGCAAAGGAACGGTCTTGTCGATGTTCGGCCATCCAACCAACCAAGCCCGCAGCAAAGATGAATCCGATCAGATAGCCGCCTGTCGCCCCGGTCACCACATCAGCGCCACCGGATTGCTCAGCAAAGACCGGAGCCCCGAGCGCTCCAACGGCGACGTACAGCCCCTGACCGGCAGCGCCCAGCTTCCATCCAAGAGCGGCCCCAGTGAGCAGTACTGCGAACGTCTGGCCCGTAATGGGAACTGGAGTGAAGGGAAGGTAGATGACCCACTGTGCAGCCAATGCGGTGAGAGCCGCGGCGCTTACCACGAGTAAGACTGAAACAACTCCAGATCGAGGAAGTACCTTCTGGCTGATCACTGCTGACGTCATGTTTTATCTCCTTGAAACCGATCAGCTGGGACAATACGTCTAAATCCCGATGACCGACAACACCTCCACTCAGAAGACAGCACCCGAAACGAAGCGCGCCACTTGGCCTCTCTTCCTGATCGGCGCCCTATTTTTCATTGGAATCAGCGGTGCGATCGCCTGGAACGTCGAGCTGCCATATCTCGCCTACGGGCCGGGGCCGGTTTCCGATGCCGCCGATGCCGTTGTCGCTGAAAGCGTTGAGATTTACCCGCCCGACGGAGAACTTCTGATGTTGACGGTCGTTAGCCAGGGCGTGAATGTCTTCGAAGCGATTATTGCCGGTTTCGATCCCATGATCGACTTGGTGCCCAAACAAGCAGTGCGTCGTCCCGGGGAGACCAAAGAGGAATACCGAAATCGGACTCTTCAGCAGATGGACGACTCCAATTTCCGCTCGATCGCCGTTGCGCTCGACTATCTCGAGATTGACCTCATCGCCTCTGAGGTGGTTGTGAACGAGTTTGTAGAAGGTGTCCCCGCTGCATCGGTCCTTGTATTGGGGGATAGCATCGTCGAAGTCGATGGAGTTTCGATCGCATCCGTCGAAGACATTCGTCCTCTCCTGTTAGGCCTCGGAGTCGGCGACTCCATCACCATTGCGGTCGAGCGAGAGGGTCAGATCGTCGAGGTCGAGGTGACCCTCGCTGAACGTGACGACGAACCGGGGGTCGCCATGATCGGTGTGATTCTGGGAGAACTCAGCGAACCGCCTTTCCCGCTGAAGCTTCAGGCGGGTGATGTTGGCGGTCCGTCTGCGGGGATGATGCATACATTGGCGATCATCGACACTCTCACCGAAGGCGAGCTTACCAACGGTCACGTGATCGCAGGGACGGGCACCATCCAGATAGATGGCACCGTCGGGAATATCGGAGGCATCCGACAGAAAGTCCCGGCGGCGGAGGCAGCTGGTGCTACCTACATCCTGGTTCCCGCCGGCAATTACGACAAGGCCTTGACTGCCGAATTCGACAGCATCGAAATCGTTCCAATTGCCAACATTTCAGAAGCAGTTGCTTTCCTCGAAACACTCGAAGCCGCCTAGTTTTTGGCGACAGACCGTCAGTAACCCCTAACAGGGACTCCAGGACCGGTATCTTCTAGACCGGATGGCCGAGCTCAGTTCGAATCAAATCAGGACCGCGCAGTTCCGTACTGCAATCCGGGGCGTTGATCGCGTCGAGGTCGATGCTTTTCTTGATGCCGTCGCTGGTCGAATCGATGACCTCGAAGCTGAGCATCAAAAGCTTTCCGCGCAGATCGCAGAATCCGATTCGCGGGACCTCGAGTCAGAATTTGATGCGGTTGGGCGTGAAGTGAGCGGCATTCTCCAGGCAGCTCGGGAGGCTTCGGACGCTATGCGGGAACGGGCCAGCCTTGACGCTGCCAAGTGGCGCAGCGAGGCCATGGCCGAGACCGAGGAGATCAGGCGTGACGCCGCCACAGATTCGGAGGCGATGCGTCGGGATGCGTGGGCCAGCGGCACCGAGTTGTTGGAGCAGAGCGAAGCCGAGGCCAAGAAGATCCGAGAGCAGTCGGAGCGAGATGTTCTCACCACCATGGGTGAGGCCGAGCGTGAGGCACATCGATTGACTTCGGGAGCCCGACGTGAGGCAGAGGACCTTGTTCGCAGCGCCACGATGAACGCCGAGAAGACGACTTCTGAGGCAATCAAACGACGCGACGACCTCATCGACCAGGTCAATCGTCAGGCGTCTGCCGCTCAAGAACGCACCAGGGCGCTCGAACAACGGCGTGATGAGTTACTCGAAGAACTCGAAAATGTTCGCACCACCTTGACCAGCCTCGAAGGCTCGCTCCAGGTCAAGCGTGACACGCTTGACCTGACAACCCAGCCGGAGCAGAGCAAGACTGTCCGTGTTGTTCCGACCGAACCGATTGATATCGAGAATTGGCAACCAGGTGAGACGGTTCGCATCGTCCGATCAGACGACGAATTTGAGCCCGACGAAGCACCCCTGATGGTCGACCCTCGAGTCGAGACGGTTGAACCTGATCCAGATCCAGCAGAGTCGCAGCCAAAGGAGTCGGCAGCCAAGCCGGAGTCACCTGAGGAGATCGACATCGAGTCGGAGCCTGTCCCAGTCCCCGATTTGGATCCAGAACCGCCCCCAGCGGACGAGGTCGAAACGGAGGTGGCCGGCGGTGACGATGTCGGAGCACTCTTTGCGTCGCTCCGAACTGGACCCGAAGATACGAAGAATCAAGTTTCATCCGGGACAGTCAGACCTGCACCGACTCAGTCAGCCGATTCCTCGAACACGGACTGGCTCGATGAGCGGGACGCTCGTCTGTTGCCGATAACCAACCGGGCGCTGCGGGGCGCGAAGAAATCGATGACGGAATTGCAGAACATTGCGCTCGACAGTCTGCGTACTGATGGCGATTGGCGACCAGACCAGTCGGCAGTGGTGGAGGCGTTGCACGCCGATCTCGTAGGTCTGTGGACCGAGAGCTTCGCCGCCGGTCACTCGGTCGCCGAGGAAATGACAGGTACAAAGATCAAACGCCCGGCGACACCGGCATCGGATGCGACCGACGACTTCGCCACGACCCTCACCGAAGCCGTGACCAAGGCTCTTGAGTCTGCCGGTAAAGGTCAGAGGGAGCGTCAGTCGGCGGCGTCAAAGGTGTTTCGGGTGTGGCGCACCGACGAAGCCGAGCGTCGAATTCGCGATTTGGCGATCAAAGGTTACGAAAAGGGAATTGAGGCTTCGGTTCATGCCAACGTCTAAGGGAGTGCCATTGGTGACCCGTCTGAGGGTCACTTCGGAGCGCCTTGGCCGGCACCCCTCGTAGACTCGGCCGCAATGTTCACCAGGGCTCCCACGAACTTCGTCTCAGGTCGTCGTCGTCCTTTGACAATCATCCTGGCCGTCGTTGCCGGTCTGTACCTGCTGCTCACGGCAGCCGGAACCTTGTGGACCGACTTTCTCTGGTTCGAATCCATCGGATTTCGCAACGTCTGGCTTCGTAATTGGAGCCTTTCGATCCTTTTGGGCGTTATCGGTATCTCCCTGGTGTTTCTTGTGCTGTGGCTCAGCCTCAAGCTGGTCGATCGCTTCTCGTCTCGGTGGGCCCCCTTTGACTTGACCGAAGAGGAGGAGCTCATCGAGCGATTCCGGGAGTGGATCGAGCCTCGAGTGAGTCAGGTTCGATTCATCGTCATTGGAGGGCTGAGTGTGATCCTCGGTCTGACCGTTGCGACCTGGCGCGACGAGGTCTTCCTCTTCATGAACGAACAGTCGTTCGGGATCGAGGACCCCATCTTCGGTGTCGATCTCGGGTTCTACGTCTTCCGGTTGCCTCTCTGGGAGACGACGGTTGACTGGATGTTCAACGTCCTCGTGTTGGCCACCGTTGTGGTGGCCATATCCCAATACCTGAACGGAGGCATCAGATTCGATGGGAGACGTTTGAGCACGACTCGGGGAGCGAAGATCCACATTTCGATCATGTTTGCTCTCATTGCTCTGGTGAGGGCTGCGTCTTATCGACTTGACATGTTCGAACTTCTCTACTCGGAAAATGCCGAGAAGTTCTTCGGGCCCGGTTTCACCGACATCAGCGCCCGTCTACCTGCGCTGCGTCTTCTTTTGCTCATAGCCCTCATCGCCGCGGTTCTATTCATTGCGAACATCTTCCGTCAGGGTTGGACTCTTGCCGGGGTTTCAGTAGCGGCGTGGCTGGTGGTTGCAATTGCCGCCGGTGTCATCTACCCAGCCTTCGTCCAGAGATTCCAAGTCTTGCCGGACCAGCTCCAGAAGGAAATGCCTTACATCACCAACAATTTGGCGATGACAAGAGGTGCATATCAGCTTGATCAAGTCGACGTGCGTCCCTTCGGGGCTTCCGAAGACTTAACCGCTGAGAGCATCGAAGACAACCGACTGACTATTGACAACCTGCGAATTTGGACGACCTCGGTGTTGCCCAGGACATATCAGAACTTTCAGGAGTTGGAGCCGTATTACGCGCTAGAGAATGTTGACACTGACCGCTACCTCGCCAACGGATCTCCACGCCAGGTCATGCTCTCAGTGCGAGAGCTGGAGGAGGCCGGACTCCTTGTTGACGACTGGCAAAACACCCGACTTTTCTACACCCACGGTTTCGGGGCCGTGGTCAACGAGGCCAACGTCGTCCAGACCGATGGTCAGCCCAGTTTCCTCCTCAAGGACATCCCTCCAGTTGCTTCGATCCCCGGGCTAGAGCTGACGGAGCCCCGCGTCTATTTCGGCGAGACATATGCCCCGGGGAGACCGGTCATCGTCAAAACGGGAGCCAATCCTCAGGAGATCGATTTTCCCCTTGCGGAGGGAACTCAGTTCAATGAGTACTCCGGCGAGGCCGGCGTTGTGATCGACAACATCTGGAAGCGCATCGCCTTTGCGTTTCGATATCGCGACCTGAATCTTCTCATCTCGAATCAGATTCGAGATGACAGCCGCGTGCTTGTCGAGAGGAATGTTCGCGAAATGGCTGCAGCCGTGGCTCCGTTTCTCGAAGTCGACGCGGACCCATATCCCGTAATCCTCGACGGAAATATCAAGTGGGTCATCGATCTCTACACACAAACTTCCTATTACCCCTACTCGCAGCCGCTGACTCAAGCCGCCATGAACCGGCTGACGATTGCGTCGGACATGCGAGTGGGTGTCAACTACCTGAGAAACTCGGTGAAAGCAGTTGTTGACGCCAACAACGGTGACATCACCTTCTACCTGGTCGATGAGACCGATCCGATCGCGCAGGCCTGGGCGAACATCTATCCAGGTCTCCTCAAGGACGTGTCGTCGATGCCCGAGGGCCTCAATGACCATCTCCGCTACCCCCAGGATCTGTTCCGAGTCCAGAGCCAGATCTATCTCGAATACCACGTCACTGAAGAGAACCAGCTTTTCTCCGGTAACGACGCATGGTCTTTCCCGGGCGATCCTTCGACAATCAACCGCACCGGGACAGGACGCCTTCAGGGTGATCTGCGCAACATCGTTGACAACGCGCCCGGGCCGTTGGCCGAGGTGCTGCCGTATTACCTGCTGACGGAGTTGCCGACCGAAGAGGAACTGTCCTATCTGCTTCTCCAACCGTTCAACCCAAGGGCGAAGCGGAACATGGTCGGCTTTTTGGTCGCCGATTCGACGCTAGGTCGATATGGGCGGCTGATCGACTACCGAATGCCACAAGGACAGCTTGTGGACGGCACCGAACAGGTGGGGCAACGTATCGAGCAGGATGCCGAGATCTCTGAACAATTGAGCCTGTGGCGAGGTGACGGCTCGACGGTTATCAAAGGCGACCTTTTGGTCGTTCCAATCGAGGATTCGGTCATCTATTTCCAGCCGATCTACCTCGAGGAGGAAGGTGGAGCGTTCCCCGAGTTCAGACGTGTCGCAGTCGTCTATAGCGACCGGGTGGAATGGTCGGAAACTCTCGACGGTGCACTGGCATTGGTGTTTGGCATCTCCGACGGTGTAGGGGATGGAGGGACCGGCGCCAGTGACGGGGGGACAGTCACTCCTCCGACGGGTGATGAAACGCTCGACGAGCTTGTGGCTGAGGCGACAACGGCTTTTGAGAACGCCAACGCGGCACTTGCACAGGGCGACCTCGCTGGATACCAGCGTTGGATTGATGAGGCCGAGCGACTGGTTATCGAAATCGAGAAACTCGTCAGCCAGTCGACAAACGCTTCAACTATTCACCTCGGCTGAGACTCAGGCCGTTTCCGTCGCGGCTGCTTCTTCCAGACCGAGGTCGGCGATCGACTTCTCCCGCATCTCGACTTTGCGGATCTTGCCGGTGACGGTCATTGGGAACTCGCTGACGAATCTGAAATAGCGCGGTACTTTGAAGTGGGCGATCTTGCCTCTGCAGAAGTCTCTCAGATCGTCTTCGGTCAGCTCTTCACCCGATCCGAGTTGCACCCAGGCCATGAGTTCCTCTCCGTATTTGGCGTCGGGAACCCCGATCACCTGTGCATCCACCACAGCCGGATGCGTGAGGAGGAACTCCTCGATCTCACGTGGATAGATGTTCTCGCCTCCCCGGATGATCATGTCCTTGATCCGGCCGACGATGTTGACGTACCCATCTTCATCCATCGTCGCCAGGTCACCGGAGTGCATCCAGCCGTCGGCGTCGATGGCCTCTGCTGTCTGATCCGGGTTGTTCCAGTAGCCCACCATCACGTGATATCCGCGAGTGCAGTATTCACCGCGTTCGCCCCGTGGCAGGGTCTCACCGCTATTTGGATCAACGACCTTCGACTCGACATGAGGCATCACTCTGCCGACAGTCGTTACCCGATGGTGCACCGAGTCGCTGGTGCTCGTCTGAGTTGAAACTGGTGAAGTCTCTGTCATGCCGTAGGCGATGGTCACTTCGTTCATCTTCATGTCGTCGATGACCCGACGCATCACATCGGTTGGACATGGCGACCCCGCCATGATGCCGGTTCGCATGTGCGAGAGGTCGAAACCGGCCAGATCGTCGTGACCGAGTTCGGCCACGAACATCGTGGGGACACCGTAAAGAGATGTGCATCGCTCGTCCTGGAGGGTTTGTAGCACTGCGCCCGGATCAAACGTCGGCGACGGCACCACCATCGTTGCCCCAAACACGGAGCAGGCCAGATTTCCCATGACCATTCCGAAACAGTGATAGAAGGGGACCGGGATGCAGATGCGATCCGCCTCTGTGTAGGCGCATGCTTCGCCAACAAAGAACGCGTTGTTGAGGATGCTCCGGTGACTCAAAGTGGCGCCTTTCGGCGCCCCGGTGGTCCCCGAGGTGTACTGGATGTTGATGGCGTCTTCGGGTTTCAGATCTTCTCCGCGCTCATGGAGATCGTCGTCGGAAATAGCTAGACCGACGGCGAGTAAGTCTGCCCAGTCGCCGGTGTCGAAATAGATGACTTTCTCGAGAGCTGTGAGGTCGGGGCCTACCTCTTCGACCATGTCCTTGTAGTTCGAGGTCAAGTAGTCGGTACGGGTGACGAGGAGCCGACAACCGGATTGTTCGAGGGCGTAGCGAAGCTCGCTGGTCCGATAGGCGGGGTTGATGTTGACCTGTATGGCGCCGATCTTCGCCGTTGCGTACTGGATGTAGATCCACTCTGCGAAGTTGGGGCTCCACATCCCAACACGGTCGCCGGCCTGGATCCCGATCCCCATGAGGCCTTTCGCTACCTCGTCCACGGTGGCATTGAACTCAGCCCAGGTCTGACGCACGTCTTGGTGAACGACCACCAGGGCGTCCTTGTCAGGAATTCGTGCGGCGGTTGCCTCGAGGTTCCGTCCGATCGTCTCGTCTAATAAGGGAGTTTTGGTGGAGCCGGCGGCAATGGACAACATGTCTGGGAACCTAGCCGGGCGAATTCAGCGGGGTTGCGCCTTTCTCGGAGCAGAACAGCTTGGCCTAACCTATGGGGACCTAGCGAATAGAGAGTTTTGGCAAAGGACACTGAGGAATACATACGGATGCGGGGCACCGTCATGAAGATGCTTCCCGATTCCACTTTCGAGGTGAAGCTGGATAGCGGCTTCGAACTGCTTGCCAAGCCTTCGGGGAGGATGCGTCGTGGGCGCGGCATCAGGGTGCTTCCCGGTGACTCGGTCGACGTCGAAGTTTCCACCTACGATCCCACCCGTGGCCGTATCGTCTGGCGCTACCGCTAGAACTGCAAACCTCAGGTAGTACGGACCGTATCCGGTCCAAATCCGCTCATGTTCGCGGTCGGCTCGGCACCTAGTCTCATTTCATGAAGCTCTCATCTGTGATTCTGCGCGTGGAAGACATGGATAAGTCAATTGGATTCTGGAAGGACTCATTTGGTCTCGACGTGGCGATGCAAATCCCCGGATTTACTTTCCTTGATGGCGGGGTTACGAACCTGATCCTGAACTCTACGGACAGGTCCATCGAGGACGAGTCACTTACCGAGGTTGTCTTCGAGTCGGATGATGTTCGTGCGGAGTTCGCAGAGATGAAAGAACGAGGGGTGCCTTTCGAACTGGAGCTGAGGCTGATCAACTCGGACGAAAAGCGTGATTTGTTGGGAGCCCACTTTCGTGATCCGGACGGTCATTACGGCAGTCTCACCGGTTGGGTCGATAAGTCGGTCGAATAATGGGCATGGTCCGATGCGCTCATTTCTGCGCAAGGCGGAGATTGCGTATCGATCTGGGAGCCGTACAATTACTGCTCCACCGACGCGGGGTGGAGCAGTCTGGTAGCTCGTCGGGCTCATAACCCGAAGGTCGCGGGTTCAAATCCCGCCCCCGCTACGAAGAAAGCCCAGGTCACAGACCTGGGCTTGTTTTGTGACTGAATCCCAAAACCATCACACAGTCCCTACACAGTCCCTGAGCCTTAGGGGTCGTTGGCTGAGTTCCGCTTCAACACTTCCGAATCGATCTCGTTCCCATCCCTGTCTACGTCGTAGGTCTTGTTCAGGGCCACCTCAACTATGCAGCACTCCCCATCAGCCACAACGAAGGCTTTCCAGTATTTGTCAAGTAGTGTGTTGTGAACCGCATAAGGACAGCCGTGCGCACATCGACCGTCAAGATCACCAATACCCAGCACGATTCGGGAGTTGCCGAGGGCAGCGCTTACGAAGAGGCAGAGGTCCATCGGCGACGAGTTGTCCTATATGAGAAGCAGCGATGGCTCGACCAGTCTGATCAGCGGGTGCACACCAACGTCCACAGTGTGGCTTCCCACGAAATGGTTCGCCTCGGGGCATACCAAGATTGGTGGGAAGAGCGAAACAGAGGTGCTGTCCTTGCGGCCGACGGGAACGCCTGGGCAATCATGTCGGATCCTGACCACGGCAACACCCTCTACCTCCAAGTCCTAGCTCGCACCCATATGATAATCCACCCTGACGATGACCGACTCGCTGGCTCGTGGCTCAAAGAGACCCGCAAGGACTACGGCTTCACTCTTAAGGACCTCGCCAGCGTTGTGGGTGTTCAAACGCCGACTGTTCATCGTTGGGAAAGCGAAGCAAGAGAAGCCAGCAGAGGTCACATACGGAAACTTCAGGAGATCTTCCGTCAACAGTGGGAGGCTACGGCGCACTCTTATGACATGAAACTTCTTGACCGACAGTATCTTCTAATTACCGGGGAGCCCATGCCGGACGACAGCGACTTCAAATCAAGCTGGTTCATGGATCAGCCCGATCTCGCCCTTCAGCTCGTCCTCGAGACCCGCATCGGCATCCCTGAGCCGCCATGGGTGACACACCTACCAAAGGCCTGGAGGATCGGTTACGAAAGTGCTGACCCCGAATACTGGAGCCAGCACGCCCGCACTCTCTACAACAGCGCTTCTCCATCACTAATAGGGACCAATAGCTTTTAGAGAATTGTCGTGGAACCCAGATCAAGATTGCCTCGGGATCGGCCTGATTTCTGACCGTGGCGCTCCATGCTGGGCGCTGACGGCCTCCACACCCATCCGACGACCTACCCGCCCATAAGTGCCGTTATGTGCGGCCTTTCGACGGCATCACCTGCCTGATTGAAGGTCCAACTCTTGGATTTCTTACCCCTCAGACTCTTCGCTGCCAATCTTGAAGATCAATGCCGGATAGTCGTCTTTGGCGAAGCAGTTGATCAGCCAATCGCCTGGAACATCCAATAGGACGCTGACCGTCGCCGACTCCCCAGCAGACGCATCAACCGTTCCTCTCATATCAGTGTCGAAGTCTGCGATTTCATCGATGTCTCCTGCAGCAACGTCTTCGATTGTGGTGCCGTCGGGAACCTTCCAAACTCCCATTCCAGCCTCGCTGTCCGATTCGTTAACGAATACGAACGGAATACTGAAGTTGAAGTCGAGGCTCGACGGACCAGCGAACACGCATGCTGACCCGTCAAAGGTCGCTGTTGGTTCACCTGGATCGGAACAGCCAGAGACGACAAGACCCACCCCAGCGATCAACCAGAAAAAGACGGAGCGTGACTTCGTCAACATCCTCAAAACATACTCCACTAAACAGACGAAATCGTCTACTACCCACCCAAGACCCTACGCCCCGACCAGCGAGCGACGCCGAACCCACAAGCCCATAACCGGCAATATGTGCTGTTTCTGGTGCCCTGGGACAGGCGTACATAAGTGCCGCTATGTGCGGTTTTAGCCCGAGGGTTCTTAACGTTCTAACTGGTGGATGGCTGGTTCGATGGCTGCGAGGGTTTTCTCGTCCTGGGGCCAGGGCATTATTTCAACTCGGTCAACCCCGAGTTGCTCAAACCGGCTGAGAGTCTCCGCTATCTGATCGGTGCTGCCGGAGATTGGCACACCTAGACCGGCTGCTTCAGCGGCCCCCTCGGTGCCCGGTTCGACAAACACACCAATAGATCGACCTAGGGAGGCTGTGTCACGGTCTACATCAGCGCAGGCCTCATCGAGTCGTTTCAACATCGGCTCGAACCAGTCGGGCAAGCTGCTCTCAGTGGCGAAAGCACTCCAGATGTCGGCATGTGATGCCGCCAGGCGCATAGTCCGTGGGCCGTGAGCACCCAACATGAGAGGTATCCGCCCTCCCCTAGGACCCCTAGGACGTACCTCTAGATCTCTGCTGGCGTGGTACTTCCCGACGAATGACACAGAGTCACCTCTCAATGCAGGAACCACGATGCTCAACGCCTCCTCATATCGAGAAACCGTCACATCCTCGGGATACCCAAAGGTCGCGCCCTGGTCACCGGCATGACCTGCACCGAAACCAAACAGGAAACGACCTTCACTGATCTCGTCAAGTGTTTCAGCGACTTTCACTGTTAAACCAGGGTTCCGGTGAAGAGCAGACAACACCCACGTCCCCACCCCAACGGTCGATGTGCTCGCAGCGACCGCCCCAGTAACCGACACACACTCCCACCATCCCCGAGGACCAGCCCAATCCGGCACACGCCACAACAACTCATCAGCAACCCAGACAGTGTCAAACCCGACAGCCTCCGCATTCTGAGCCATCGACTTGATCCGACCCCACGACGGCTTCTCACCAGACACCGGCTCTTCAAGCATCGGCAGCACCAGCCCCAATTCCAGCCCACTCATCTCGTCACACACCTCCATCTGCACGCACGCCA
>CAXMOW010000016.1:0-33910 GCA_964195235.1 uncultured Acidimicrobiia bacterium
ATCGAGTGACAAGGTCTTGCAACTGCTCGACCGACTCCACACGGGCAAGCCCGTCCCTGAGGATTGGACCAGTAGGGAACCCCTTGAGATACCACGACGGGTGTTTGCGAAACAGCCTGATCCCCATGTGCTCTCCGAAATGGTCGACCAACAACTCTGCATGTCTGATCATGATGCGTCCGACTTCCCCAAGGTTCGGAGGAACTTGTATGGGTCGTCCCGCGAACACATCGACAAGGTCCCGAAACAACCAGGGACGACCTAGACATCCGCGACCAACAACCACTCCGTCGCATCCGGTCTGCTTCATCATCTCCACCGCGTCCGAGGCAGTCCAAATGTCGCCATTTCCCAGGATCGGAATCGTCGTGACGGCTTCTTTGAGAGCTTTTATCGCCAACCAGTCCGCTGATCCTGAATAGAGCTGCCGAGCTGTCCGGGCATGCAGCGCCAGGGCCGACACTCCTTCCTCCTCAGCAACCAATCCGGTTTCGACGAAAGTCAGGTGGTCGTCGTCTATGCCCTTGCGAAACTTCACGGTCACCGGGACGTCGTCGGCGTTGCTGACCGCAGCGCGCACAATCGACCGGAACAGACCGGACTTCCACGGCAGCGCGGCTCCACCACCATGGCGAGTCACCTTGGCCATGGGACAGCCGAAATTCATGTCGATGTGATCGACACCCTGCTCCCGGACCAAAAATGCTACGGCGTCGCCAAGCGCCTCTGGGTCGGTTCCATAGAGCTGTATGGAACGAGGCACCTCGTCGTCAGCGAAGCGGGCGAGGGCCAGTGTCTTCTCGTTCTTCTCGACGAGGCCCCGAGCGCCGATCATCTCGGATACATATAGACCGGCCCCGAATTCGCGACATAGCCTCCGAAACGGGGCGTTGGTGACCCCCGCCATTGGCGCCAGCACCACGGGCGGCTCGATGCGGATCTGGCCTATCTCGAGGGTCATATCTTCAGGATATTGGCAGTGGGTGTGTAAGGATCAGAACTCGGTGCTGGTCACGTTCTGAAGCCGAACCTGACTCTGGGCGAGAAGTTTCCCGTCTTCTTCCCTGGTGTTGAAGATCTGCCATATCTGGTGAGTTCTCCCGCGGTGGATCGGCGTTGCTTCACCAACAATCACCCCTTCGGTGATCCCTTTGATGAAATCCGTCTTGTTGCTGAGCCCGACCGCACCCGCCATCCCCTGTTCCATCGCCCAGAAAGCGGCACCTGTAGACGCCAATGTCTCAGCCAGCGTGCAATGGACGCCTCCATGAATCAGACCATATGGCTGCAGATGCTGGGGACCGATCACAATCCGCCCGACGACGCGATCCGGTGAGATTTCGGTCAGCTCGATACCGCTATGGCCGACGTAGTTGACACCCTCGATGAATGGGTCGTTCATCAGCTGCCGCAACCAGCTTGGATCTGAAGTTTGGGACCGATGTCGTCGTTGACATACTCCCAAACCGCCACACCAAACCCCTCGAAGAACGCCGAGTTGAGGACGATCTCCATCTTGTCGTCGTCGCTGAGATCGGCGACGGCTCCGATGGTGAACGCCTCGACAAACTGCGACTCAGGATCCGTGATGGCAGTGGCTCCAAGGACCGCTGTCTGCACATCGCCCTGCACCACTTTCTGGAGAAAGACAATCGAGTATTCACCGGCAGCCGGCAAGAAACCGCCGCTGATGTCCTCTGCGACCACCAGCACCTCGTTGGTCCCGTCACCTTCTAAATCGGTGCGGAAGAGTTGTTTGATCACAGGTTTGGGCACATTCAAACCCCGATCCGCAAGCAGGCCGGATGCAATCGAGGCGTAAGTCCCGTCATCGTTGAAGGCCTCAAAAAGGTGTGGCTGGAGGGTCCACGGAGCCGAGATAGCGACTCCGTAGGGGCCAGGAAACTCCCCGAGAAGATGTTCATTGTCGAGTTGAACTCCCAGGTTGTTCAATGGTTCGCAGCGCAGGTTCTGGGACCCACCTGTCGTAGTTGCTTGGAGACCGATCACGGCAATCTGATAGTCCTCACCTCCGACGATCGGCAAGGCGCCGACGTCTTTGGAGGGAACCCAAATGCCACCGTCCCACCAACCCAAAGCACCGAATCCGGTCGTTATCAGCGGTTGGTCAGCCCAGTTACCGCCCGGTTCGGTTGTGGTGGTCGTAGCCAAGGTCGTAGTGGAGGTTCCCGGCGAGCTCGACGTGGACACAGGAACCGAAATCGTGGTTGGCACCTCAGTCGTTGTCGAAGCGATCGACGATGTTGTAAATCCGGGCAACGACGTTGTCGCGTCGCCGGCGTCGCCAGGACTGCAGGCCGTGAACACCAAGGCCAACAGCGGAAGAAGCTTTCGCATCACCGCGAAGTTAACCAATCGCGGAGGGGAGCCGGAACGATTCGAATTCGGAGCCGGCATGAGAGATCAGTCGGGGTAGCAGGTGAATGGGTAAGCCGATCACAGTGAAAGGGCTCCCACGCAGTCCCGCGACGAATCGACCTCCGGCACCCTGAAGGGCATAGGCACCAGCTTTGTCCATTGGCTCGCCGGAACTCACGTAGTCGGCGATCTCGTCAGTCGTCATCGGCACCATATTGACTTCGGTGACATCCACTTCGGAGGTCAGCTGCACTCCGCTGCCCCAAGCCGCCACGGCGAGACCGGTGAACACTTCGTGTCGATCTCCTTCGAGACGACGCAACATCGCCCGTGCCTCCTCGGGATGGGCTGGCTTGCCAAGGACACGGCCCTCGTGGACAACCGTTGTATCGGCTGCGATCACAAGACGGTTTGGTCCGGCGACCGCCCCCGCCTTGTCCCTGGCGACTCTTTCGACGTAGACGCCAGGCGACTCGTCGGGCCGACGGGTTTCATCAACGTGGGACGGATCAACTTCGAAATCGAGACCAAGTCGCTCCAACAGTTCGCGACGGCGAGGCGATTCCGAGGCAAGCACCAACTTCATCGGACATCGCCCAATCTGATCACTGTCGCCGGGTATTTCAACACCGCGAGGTCAGTAAGGGGGTTCTCAAGGAAAAGCACTGCATCTGCGGGGGCCCCAATGTCGAAGTTCTCACCACGTCCAGTCGCGCGAAACCCGCTTTTAGTGACCGCATCGAGCGCATTCTCGATAGAGAGGCCGTACTCGTGAAGACGAATAGCCTCGTCGGCGACGTCGGCCGGCGTCCCCACCAAATCGGTTCCGGCAAGCACGTTGACACCCGCCTCGACGGCAAGTGGGAGGAGCTGACGGGTGTTCTCTAGGCCTTCCAAAAGTAGTTTCCCTCCACTCGACGTGGCCCCTAGCTGTCCGATGATTGCCTCGGTGCGAAGCACTGTCGGCACCCACATCCCGTTCCGATCCCCGAGAGAGTCAAGGTCGTCATCGGTGAGAAAAAGCCCGTGCTCGATCGAATGGACACCAGCCGCCACTGCAACACTCGGAGTGTCACGAGCCATGGCGTGGATGGCTACACGAGCATTGACAGCTTCGGCGGCGGCGACGGCTTGACGTAGTTCCTCTTCGTTGAAGTTGGTCACCGGTCCTTGACCACGTCTCGGCCAATCACCGGCCAGCTTCACCCACCCTGCTGCAGCCCTGGCCTCGCTTTCGACAAATTTCGCGATCTCAGCAGGCTCGATCACAAGTCCGAAGTCGGGGTAGTACCCGTCCTTTACTGCGATGATGCGAGCGGCCGCCTCAATAGTGGGGCGCTCGGCCTCGGAAACCGTTCGGATGACATCAACGACAGTTGTGTCAGTCCAACCTTTGTCGAATATCAGGGTGACACCGGCGTCAAGAGCATCCTTCGCCCGCTGCTGGGCCTCGATCAACACGCCAGGTTGAAAGTCGAGGCTCCCCGAAGCGAGATGGGCATGGGCGTCGACCAGTCCGGGCACCGCCCACGTCCGGGAACCGATCTCGTCCCGCGACGTTCCAGCAGGCTCAGCCCATCGTCCGTTGACGATATCCCTGACATGGGCCTCGCCAAACGGGGAGCGGAGAGTTACCCGAATGCTCACGAAAGTGACGCTAACTGCCGAGGACTTCACATAATGAATTCCATGCTCCGGTCCTTCGTCGTCACTGCGATCGTTCTTGCCGCGTGCGCTCAACCAACATCCTCAACCTCTACGACGTCGCCAACCACAGCGATACCCCAAACCACAACAACCGTGCCGAGCCAGGACTACGTCATCCAAGGATGTAGCTCACCCCCGGTTTCGTTCTCAGCACTCTGCGAGATACACGAGTTGGTCCATCAATGGCATGTCGATCGTCCCATCGACGACGCATTGCTCGCCAGCGTCGCCATCCAAGCGCTCGATGAGTATGTCGGGCTCGAGAAAGCGCCACGGCCCAGGACATTGCAGTGCGCCGCACCATCAACCGAGTTCGAAGAGTTCTGTATTGCTCTGGCCGAACGCGTACTGGAATCAGAGATCGCGATTGCTCCGGCTGTCGATGCGGCTGTCAGCGCGATGGCTGACATAGGACTCGATCCGTTCAGCTACTACGTCCCTCCCGAGCAGGTCGGTTTCTTCCGCCAGAACGGCATCGTTGGCGGAGTTGGCCTCCTCTTGGATGCCACCGACGCCGTCGGCTCGAAATGTGCCCAAATCAGCGAGACATGTCCATTGGAGATCGTGTTTGTGGTGGAGGACAACCCGGGTGCGGAAGCCGGCCTGATTGCCGGCGACGTCGTTGTCGCTGTCGATGGGGAGCCAACATCGGGTCAAGGATTCGCGGCCACGGCGGGGGTCATCGCAGCAGACGAGACCGGCCAGGTGGAAATCACTGTCCTGCGCGATGGAAAGACGTTGGTCTTTGTCATCGAGCGCTCCGGACTCACCGTCCCCACCGTGATCGTCGACCTTCCTGCATCGGATGTCGGGTATCTTCGAATTCCCGATTTCGAGGAGGACATACCTGGCCTCGTTGAGGATGCTCTGTTGTCGTTGGCCGACTTTTCACCGCGGACAATCGTCGTTGACCTCAGGGACAATCCAGGCGGTTTCATTGATGCGGTCGTCGATGTCGCCTCGATGTTCATCAACGGTGGGTTGGTGATGACGTCGGCCGGCCCGGATGAATACCTCGAGTATTCGGCTACCGAAGGTGGCTTAGCCACAGGAGAGCGGCTTATCGTCGTGGTCAACAAAGGAACTGCCTCGGCGGGTGAAATTTTGGCCGGGGCCCTCCGGGACCGACGAGGGGCAGTCATCGTCGGCACAACTACCTTTGGTAAAGACGCCGTGCAGATACCCTTTGGCCTGCGGAACGGCGGAGAAATGTACCTTGCTGTCGCACGCTGGGAGACGCCAAACGGCATCACCGCCGGCAACGGTGGACTCAGGCCAGATCGAGAGCTCGAGATACCCGTCGGCCTGACTAACGAGGAGGTCGTCGAAGCCGCACTCGACGCCGCGTCATGAAAACCAAACGATTCACAGCCTTGCTTTTCGTCCTCGCCTTGGTTCTCGTTGCCTGTCAGCCGACAACCGTCGACCGAACCGCGACGACGATCGCACCGACGACGACAGCTCAAACCGACGGCACTCTGCCGAGCAGAACCGTGAATCAAGTCGATTGTGATTCCGCCCCAAGTGACGTCGAGATCGTGTGCGAGGCTTACCAATTGATCCAGATTCACTATGTGGACGATGTATCAGATGAAGACCTCGCATCTGCAGCCCAACAAAGCCTCGAACTCTCTGAACAAGGTGCTGCAACCGGCGAGATCGTCTGCGCCGTGCCCACGGAGACCTTTGTGGAGGCCTGCCAAGCCACCGCAACATTTGTTGGAGACAGCGCATCTGCCGCGGAAGCGATCGTCAATGGACTGGCCACACATGCTCTCGACCCAAATTCCGTATATTTCGACGAGGCAGCTCTTTTCCTCCTTGAACAAGAACAAGAAGGGCAAATCGAGGGGATCGGGGCCTTGGTTTCTCCCGAAGACGAGTCACTCGAAGGCGACAACAAACAATGCTCTGTCGTCAGCGAAACTTGTCGGATCTTCATCGTTTCCACCATTGAGGGTGCCCCGGCCGAGGGTGCTGGTCTCCTCCGAAATGATGTCATTGTGGGTGTCAACGGGGAGTCGATCTCAGGCTGGACCGTCGACGAAGTGACCTCTCGTGTGCGTGGCGCTGCAGGAACCGAGGTGACCCTGAGCATCGATCGGAACGGCGAAACGCTGGAGATCTCGATCACCAGGGCTGCAGTCGAAATCCCGGTTATCGAAGCCGAAACCATCGGCAACACCGGCTACGTCCGACTTCGCATCTTCTCCCAGAATGCAGACGTACAGTTCGAGGATGCTGTGTTCGATCAGTTGGCAAAAGGCGTTGACAGCCTCGTCATCGATCTCCGGGACAATCCAGGTGGCTTGCTGGACACCGCCATCGCTGTTGCGTCGGTGTTCCTCTCAAACGGAGATGTGTTGGTCACCCAGGGCCCCGACGAGAGCACCTCCTATCCAGTCACCGGAGCGTCCATTGTCCCCGACGATCTCGAAGTCGTTTTTTTGGTCAACAAAGGGAGCGCCTCGGCATCTGAAGTCGTTTCAGCAGTCCTTCAGGAAAGGGGATTGGCAACTGTGGTAGGAGTCAACACCTTCGGAAAGAACACGGTTCAGCAACGATTCCCCCTTTCCAACGGCGGTGCGCTCAAGCTGACCATTGCACGCTGGCTCACCCCTGGTGGTCTTGACTTCGGCGGCGTAGGGGTCACTCCCGACATCGAGATGGACCTGGACAACCTCGAGCGCGAGGCTCTTGTAGAGGCGGTTCTCGACGCGGCCTGACCCGGCATACAATCTCCCGCTTCGTATCCAGGGAGCAATCGTGGACGTTGGTGTTGGAATAATCGGAGGAGGAACAGTCGGAGGTGCTCTTGCCCACCGTCTTCTGACCGAGCGCGAGGCCATCGCCAACAAGGCTGGTCTCTCGCTCAAGCTTCGCCATCTGGCGGTCCGAGAACTAGATAAACCGCGACCTCATGCATTCCCGCCTGGAGTCCTCACCGATCAAGCACTCGATGTCGTCGACGACCCGACCGTCCAGCTTGTGGTAGAGCTCATGGGCGGCTTGGACCCGGCCGGCGAGTTAGTGCTTCGAGCGCTGAACGCCGGCAAGCCGGTGGTAACGGCCAATAAAGAACTGGTGGCCTCCCGGGGTCGCGAGCTGATTGAGGCCGCTGAGGCCAACGGTGTGTCACTTCTTTTTGAGGCGGCCGTTGGTGGAGCCATTCCGATTATCAGGCCATTGTCCGAGTCGCTAGCCGGCGAGAGGATCACCGAGGTCCTCGGAATCGTCAACGGAACCACCAACTTCATCCTCACTCAAATGTGCGAAAACGAGACTGGATACGCCGACGCCCTGACTCAAGCCCAGGAACTCGGATATGCAGAAGCCGACCCAACCGCTGATGTATCCGGCGCTGACGCCGCCTCGAAAGCGGCCATCCTTGCCAGCCTCTCGTTTGGGACCTGGGTTGGGAGCGAAGACGTGTATCGAGAAGGCATCGAGAAAATCGACGCCGTCGACATCGCTTTTGCCGCCGATCTCGGATACCTACCGAAACTGCTCGCATTGGCAAGTGACACAGGTGATGGAGTGATCGTTCGAGTTCATCCGACACTGATCCCGGACGACCATCCTTTGGCGGCGGTGCGCGGTTCCCAGAACGCAATTTTCGTGAAAGGCCCCGAAGTCGATGAACTGCTGTTCGCTGGACCCGGCGCCGGGGGTGAACCCACCGCCACTGCAGTGCTCGGCGACATCATCACGGCGTCACGAGAATTACTGGCCGGCGCTCAGGTGCCCCCGCGAGTTCGTTTCGGACCAGGTCGTCTCCGCAAATTCGAGGAAGTCAATACCAGCTGGTACCTGCGGCTCGAGGTTCTGGATCGGCCTGGGGTTCTAGCTCAGATCGCGGCGGTCATCGGCGACAACAACGTAAGCATCGAATCGATGGTCCAACTTGGTCGTGGTGACGAAGCAACTCTCCTCTTTATCACTCACCCCTCCCCGGAGATGGATCACCGCAGTGCCCTCGAGGCCCTTGGCGATCTCGAGGTGGTTCGCCACGTCGCGTCAGGCATCCGCGTCCTGACTGCGACCTGATCGAGCGACGTCGAGTTGACGGGACATCCCCGCCGCCACCTCAGAAGTGTCAGCCGCGACACTGGAAACAGAAAAGCCATGTTCCTGTGCGATTTGAGTCGCCTCCCCTGATGCGCAGTGAAGACCTGCCAATTTGCCGTTTCGAGAAGCGGCCCTAACAACGGAAGCAAATGCTTCTTGCAGCTGGCCCGCCAGTGGATGCGAGCCTTCAAAGACCGCGATCACATCCGAACCCGGGATCCCGCCGAGACCCAAACCGAGGTCTGCCGGTCCGATGTAAAGCCAATCAACACCGTCGACCGATGCGATCTCCTCGATGTTCTCAATGGCTGCGGTTGTCTCGATCTGAACCGCGCACAGCGGTTGGTAACCCTCGGACAATGGGTCGACACGAGGTGTCTGCATCCCGTAGGACCTGGTCCCGCTTGGTCCGTACTTGAAGGCTGAGGCTGCTTGTCGGGCATCTTGAGCCGTCTCGATCATCGGGACCATTGCGCCCGACGCCCCCAGGTCGAGAGCGCGACCGATATGTGACGGGTCGTTTCGTGCCACTCGAACGAGACCGGGCACATCGTGGTTTGCCATCGCGGTGAACATCTGTGCGGTCAGTTGGCTGATGTGGGTCCCGTGCTGAGCGTCGAGACAAAGAAAGTCCGGGCCCAGTGAGGTTGCCAGCTCCACGATCGCGGGATGCGCTGTTGCCGACCAAAATCCGTGGATGGGATCGCTTTGGCGTAGACGTTGGTTCATGAGCCAACGTTAGAGGGAGCACCGAAAATAGGTTCGGTTGCCCTCTCGTCGCGCTGAGAGCGACCTAGCGCCAATCGAACCGGGTTAACCCAGCCCCGGGTATTCGATCCCCGTGTTGGCGTGACAGTCATAACCATGTGGGTTCTTCCCCAGATACTGCTGATGGACTTCCTCAGCGAAGTAGTAATCATCGAGCGGCTTGATCTCGGTGGTGATCTGGTCGAAGCCAAGCGGGGTCAACTTCGCCTGATACACGTCCTGTGATCGTTCTGCCTGATCCAGCTGATCATGATTAGTGGTGTAAACGGCGGAGCGGTATTGGGTTCCGATGTCGTTTCCCTGGCGGTATCCAGTGGTTGGATCGTGGGTCTCCCAGAAGACCTTGAGCAACTCGTCGTAGCTCACTTGTGCTGGGTCGTAAACAACCATGGTGGCTTCGGTGTGACCGGTCCGACCAGTGCAGACCTCTTCGTAGGACGGGTTCGGCGTGTATCCGCCCGCATATCCAGCCGAGGTCGTGTACACGCCCGGCACCTGCCAGAACCGACGCTCCGCACCCCAGAAACAACCCATCCCGAACACCGCAATCTCCAAACCCTCGGGGTACGGACCATCAAGGGGATTGCTGTTGATGAAGTGCGCCGAAGGGACCGGGACCGGCATGTCACGGCCGGGAAGGGCGTCTGTGGCTTCGGGTATTTCTTTTGTGGTTCTTCCAAACATCTCAACCTCCACGAGCGGGCGTCTGGGGGTCCTCCCCCAGAAATCACAGGATTATCAAACCATTCAACCGGTTAAGACAGCCTCAAGTTCCATCTCAATCAGCCATCTTGGATCGATCAGACCCGCAACCACAACCATGGTGGCTGCGGGCCTGATCTCCGAGAACACTTCACCGTGCGCTTCGCCCACCGGTCCAGCCAACAAGGCGTCAGTGATGAACATTCGGGTACGAACCACGTCCTCGGGTGTCCCACCCGCCTCTTCCAGAGCGGTCAACATGATTTCCAGACAGCGCCGGGTCTGAACCTTGGGATCAGGATCCACAAAGTCGTCGGGCCAAATAGGTGCGGTTCCGGCCACGATCACCCGATCGTCGACACGGACCGCACGAGAGAAGCCAACCTGAGGCTCGAAAGGAGAACCTGACGAGATGTTTTGTCGCATGTCAACAGGCTATGCGTGTACACACGCACAAGCCTTACCCCATTCCAGATGTCTTTTTGGGTGCGATTTTCATGATCACCCGCTCGTCGCCTTCCTGATGCCAGGGATAACGGTCTTTGTCGATGTATTTCTTTGCCATCCTCGAGATGAAGTCGATGTTGGGATCTGACTCCACCTCGTCGAGCTCGCCACGGATCTCGACGTATCGGTATTCATTCTCAGGATCGATGATCGAAATGGAAATCCGTTTGTCGCTCTGAAGATTCCGATATTTCTGCCTGCCGGTCGTGAGGCTGAACTTGATATGGGTGCCATCCCAGTCGAACCAGACCGGACTGCTCTGCGGCTCACCCTGGGGACCGAGCGTCGCCACATGGGCAAAGGATTTGGTGTCCCAGTCCAAAAGATCTGCATAAGAATCAGGGATCATGGAGTTTCCTTCGTGCGGGGATTCAGGCAAACATTATGAACACAGATTCGATTCCAATCGAGTTGAGGGACGAAACACCCGAAGACCAAAGATCGATTTGGCACGTCAATTCAGAGGCATTCGGTCGGCGGGATGAGGCCGACCTGGTTAACGCGCTCAGAGACAGTGGCGACCTATTTGCATCTTCGGTCGCGCTGATTGACAGCCGAGTCGTGGGACATGCCGCCCTCAGTATCGGGTCGGTCGGGCGCACCCGTCTGCTGGTTCTGGCACCAGTTGCGGTGGTTCCGAACCTTCAAGGCCGAGGCATCGGCAAGGGTGTCGTGGGCCATGTGCTCACCGCCGCCGGGGACTCACCGGTAACGGTTCTCGGCGATCCTGAGTTCTACAGCCGATTTGGCTTCCAGGCTGCCGAGTCGTTTGGTGTGGTCTCCCCATTTCCCGTGGATCCGGGGGGGCTTCAGCTACTCAACCCCGAAACTGTGTCGGCGGGGGTGGTCAGCTACGCCGCCCCTTTCCTCGATCTGTAGGTTCCACTTCTCGCAGGCCAAACGTTTGGTTACCCTTTTCAGATCCCCATGCGGTCTTATCGCCTAGTTTTTGTTGCCGTTGCGGCATCCCTCGTGTTCTCCCTGGCGCTCGCCAATGGACCGCTGGCGCTCGCCCAATCCACATCGGACGCCGAAGACAATGCTGATACAACCAAAGAGAGGGCTGACCAGGCGTCGGGTCTCGTTGACGCTGCAGTTGCTGAGCGCATGGAAATCGAAAGAGAGCTGGCAGCAACGATCGAACGAGTCAACGAGCTTTCGTCACAGCTATCCATCGTGGGGTCGGGGCTCGATCGAATTGCCGCAAAGCTTGGATTTGCTGATGTCGAGATGGCAGGTATCCAGGCGGAAATAGAGATCCAGGCCATCGACGCCTACATGACCGTGGTGTCGTCCCCTTCGGTCAACTTGGTCAACAGCGACTCGGTGGAAAAGGCCCTCGTTAGGTCTTCAGTGGTTGAGGACGTCGTTGCGTATGGGCGCGCACGCGTCGACGAATTGTTTATCCAGCGACGTAGCCTCGCGCAGCTTCAGGTGACATACCTCGCTGAACAGGAGACCTATCGCCTACTCCAGGAGGACGTCGATGCAGAGGTCGAGCATCTCGCCGAGCTCTACGACCGGGCGAACTCGGACGTTGCTGATGCTGTTCGCGAGGCAGAGACTGCGAACGCTCAGTATCAGGAAGCTCTCAGTGCTGTTGACTTGGCGAGAGCCCGGGACGAAGAGCGTCAGCGCCAGGAACAGCGGGACACAACCACCACATCCAGCCCGACAACGACCACACCGTCCGGAACAACGCCAACAACACAGCCGGCCAACACGACTACCTCGACGACGTCGGCTGGGGGTGGTGGCGGCCCGTGGAACCATCCCCCGGCAGTCGAACAATGGCGATCGCTGGTCCAGCAACATTTCCCAGCCAGCAGAGTCGAGGAAGCGCTCGCGATCATCGATTGTGAGAGCAATGGTGATCCCAACGCATACAACCCCTACTCCGGGGCTTCGGGACTCTTTCAGTTCTTGCCGAGTACATGGGCGTCGACGGCGCCTAAGGCCGGATACGCCGGTGTCAGTGTCTTCGAGCCGGTAGCGAACGTCGCGTCCGCAGCTTGGCTCGGAGCCAGATACGAACAACTCGGGCTGTACTTCTGGCAAGCCTGGAGTTGTCGCCGGGTTCTCAACTAGACCTGACTTAAACTCCCGCCGCCGATGGAGAACCCAGACCTCAACCCGACCCGATCAATCGGGCTGATCATTCTCTCCGGTGCATTATGTCTGCCTGGTGTCGCCCTCAGATTGAGCGGCATTCATGTTGACCCGATCCTGGCCACGTTTCTCCTGGGGATGGCAATAGTCGGCGCAGCCTTCCTCCTTTCCTGGGGTGCGGAGGTCATCCAGCTGGACGTCGGCTCCGGCCTCGCCCTCGCTCTTCTCGCCCTGATCGCGGTGCTCCCCGAGTACGCAGTGGACTTCGTCTTCACCGCCAACGCAGGTCGCGAGTATGCCGAAACCGGAGCGACAACGGTTTGGGGGCCACTTGCTTTGGCAAACATGACCGGTGCCAACCAGCTCCTGATTGGTTTTGGCTGGCCGATGGTGATCCTTTTGGGCACATGGCGGGTGAAGAAGAAGCGAGCAACCCCGCTGGAAGCTGAAGGATCCACGCCAACAACGATCAACCTGGCGCGTACCCAGACGGTTGACATTGCCTACCTGGCAATCGCTTCTCTCTACGGACTGACACTCTTTCTCAAGGACACCTTGAACCTCTTGGACGCGGCGATCCTGATCAGCATCTATGTGGTCTACATGATCCGCCTGTCGGGAGCGTCGGCTGGCGAACCCCATCTGGTGGGTCCCAGTGCCTACATTGGATCCCTGCCGAAGAGACACCGTCGTGTCATCAACTACATCCTCTTCGTCGCTGCAGCCGGAGTGATCTTGGCGGTGGCCGAACTCTTCGCCGATTCCCTCATAGAACTTGGTGATGATCTCGGCATCAGCACGTTCCTGCTGGTGAAGTGGTTGGCCCCACTTGCATCGGAAGCTCCTGAGTTGCTCATCGCCGGAATGTTCGCCTGGCGATTGGTTGCTCGAACCGGCCTCGGCGCGCTCATTTCATCGAAAGTCAACCAGTGGACCTTGCTCGTAGGAACCCTTCCCATCGTCTTTGCCATATTCGCTCAGGAGTTGGTAGGGCTCCCATTGGACTCCGCGCAGCGCATCGAACTCTGGGTGACGGCAGCTCAGTCGGTGTTCGCTGTGGCGATAATCGCCAGCCTATCGGTAACCCGTAAGGAGGCTCTGGTGATGTTGACGCTATTCATCGCACAGCTTGGGGAGTCGTGGCTGGCCGAGACCGGGGTTATCTCAGAGGCCATCTCCGAACAAGTTCGGATCGGAGTCGGGGTGGTGTTCCTCATTGCAGCGGCCTGGGTCTTGCGCAAGGACTTCGGCTTATTCGGCCGGGTTCTCAAAGAGGGCTTCCGGGCACCGTGGTCGGTTTTGGAAGCCGATGAGGAGACCGTGTAAGCCGACCCCCTTCAAATCTGTCCCCCATTGCGCGTAAGTTCAAGGTCAACAGCCGAAAGGACCGCGATGGCCAATAAGCACTTCAGCAAAGGGGTGTTCGACTTCCTCAAGGAACTGGAAGCGAACAACAACAAACGGTGGTGGGAGGAACACAAAGACCGGTACATCCGTGTCATCCGGGAACCTGCCCTCGACTTCATCGAAGATTTCGGCGTGCGGATCAGGAAGATCTCTCCGCAATATCTGGCCGATACGCGAACCAATGGCGGATCACTGATGCGTCCTTATCGCGACGTGAGGTTCAGCAAAGACAAAACCCCATATAAGACAAACGTCGGTATCCATTTTCGCCACGTTGGGGGCAAAGATGTTCACGCTCCCGGCTTCTACCTACATATCGAGCCCAGCGGCAGCTTTGGCGGTGTCGGCCTCTGGAATCCGGAGGCAAGAGTCGCCCGCGAGATTCGTCAAGCGATCAACGACGACCCGGCCGGATGGAAGAGCGCCACCAAGGAAAAGAGGTTTACCGACGTGTGGTCGATCGATCATGGTGAGGAGTCAACGCTGAAGCGGATCCCCAAGGAGTTCGAGCAAGAGCATCCCTATCCCGACGATCTCCGACTCAAGACTTTCACTGCAGGGACAAAACTCAGTCAGAAAGCAGTTACCTCAGATGGCTTCGACGTCGAGTTGGCAGCGGAATTCAAGAAAGCCTCCAACTACATGGCGTTTCTCTCCGATGCCATCGGCGTTGCCTATTAGTCACCTAGAGGTGTAAGACGGGGCACATACTGGTGTCAGGGCACGAGTTCGCCTAGCGTGTCTCTGTTCGTTCTGAGAAGGAGAAATTCCAGGTGTCCATCTATGAGGGCGTCGTCACCATCGACGAAGACGACGTGCAAGTGATCCTTGGTCTGGATGGAAACAAGATCCGGCTCTCCGCGGGAGGCTTGGAGATTGGGGAGTGGTCAGCCGACGAATGTTCAATCGATTCAGTGGGCGACGGTGTATTTACCATCACTGCCGAAAATGAGACGTTGATATTTGTGCCCAACAACCCGACGAGTTTTGAGGCGGCGATGAATGGCGGGGGTGCTCCTGATGAAGCACCTGATGGGACGGTGGAGCAGTCGACGGAACCGACCGTCGCTCCGCCGGGCGAAACTGATCACATACCCGATCCCAAGCCGGTCACGATGGTCGTTTTCTACGCTCTGGCTGCAATCACAGGTGTCCTCGGGGTCTGGGCCCTGATCGCCATCGTCTTCTAGCCGCTAGGTCGGCAATTCCATCCAGCCATCGACCCGTTCGAGAAGATACTCCGACCCCTCCCTGGAGGCATCGAGCACGTCACACAACTGCTCGCGCCCCATCAACACGTCGACCAGGCTGACACTCGACTTCCCTTGAAGCATGAGTCGACGTTCGGGAGCATCAGTCACCGCTGCGTAGGAGTCGATGGCCGAAACCTCTACGGGGAGAATCGTGCCCCCGATACCCGCTAGGTCTGTCGCAAGGATAAGAAGGTCGGGTGGGCTGTTGAGAGGGGGGACGGCCCAGTTGAAATATAGGTCGAGGTGATAATCGTCCTCCGGTTCCTCCCACTCGTCGGTCATCTCCTCGAGCCTTTCCCGCAACCCCAGAACCACCTTCGGATCGACATCGAGAGCGAGGTGCAGATCGATGGGACCACCACATCCGGCCTCGGGATGGACGTCTACCTCCCAAGACTGCCGCAGCGAATAGGTCTCGACGAAGTGTCGTTCGTCATGAACGTGAAATCCATGTTCGGTTGCATGCTCCTTGAGGTCGGCAATGAAGCCGGCAATGTCAACAGTCATCGTCACTGAGGTTATTGGAGATCCGAACGAAATGGGAGATTGGTGAAAAAGCGACCAGGCGTGTCATCGATCCAATGCTGCCACGGCAGCTCATCGACATCAACGCCTTCAGCGCGGTGGTCGGCCTCGAGATGTCTGAGAGCGTCGTTCAGGTCTTGTCTCATAACCTGACTGCTGCAGCCGACGCGGGGCTGGTTGGGAACGATCGCTAGCGCCGACTCCTTCGCCACCCCACAAACAACCCGGCGAGAAAACCAGAAACCGCCGCAACCGGGACCGGGGTTGGAGGATCGGCGACAACCACATCGGCACGGACCAAATCGGCCAGCATCATCTCTCTCCGCTCAGTTGGTGATATGACCTCGCCCGTCGTCAGATAGTCGTGGTGCACCTTCATGACAACCGCTCCGAACAGAAACACGCCGGAAAGAATGTAAGCCAACAGGATGAGAACGAAAAGCGAAGCGGTGACCTGAGCCGCGGAGGTGTTGCTGGAGAATGTGAAGTAGAGGCCGGCGCCCCAGGCGGTGACCACAAACCCCAAACCGACAAGAATCGAACCAACAACAAGGGCCCGCAGAAGGATCCTCACATCGGTCAGCGACTGATAAAGCAGAGCAAACAGTATCGGGAGAAACACCATGGACACCAACGGCGTCAACGCGTTGACGGCGGTGTGGAGAACATCCAGATTCCGCTGGTCAAAGAATCCTTCCAAGTACTGCCAGACAATATTGGCGATCCAAACCATGAGAACCAACATCCCGATTCCGAAGGCCCAGATGAACCCCCAACCGCGTTTCTTGACGTATTCGACGGCACCAGCGGTTTGTTCGTATGGGACGTGGAAGATGTCGTTGAGGTCGTTTTGCACCTCGTAGAAGAGACTCGAAGTGGTCCAGAACAGAAGAACAAGACCGACGATCGTGGCCGAGCCACTCCCAGCCAACGCTGTACCGACAAAGGTCTTGAACGCCTCGGCGACGTCGGTTCCGGCGATGGTTGCAATCGCCGCATAGATCTCCTGTTGTGCCTCGGTGTCGCTACCGACGATGAACCCAAGGACCCCGACCGAGATAATGAAAACGGGGGTAATGGCGAACAAGGTTCGGTAGGCAACCGCTGCCGACATCCGCGACACCCGGCCCATGTTGTATTCGTTCACCGACGCATAGAGCATGTCGGATCCGAATTGGAATCTGGTCTTGATGCTTTCCCACATGTGTGAGACCAGGTTATCCGGCATAAACTCGTGCTTCGATGAGCCACCCGTTTCCCGCCCCGGTCAAAACGATGGAGGCCAAAGTTTCGGAGAAGTGGCCCAAAGGTGATTTTGTCTATGAGCCGAAGTGGGACGGATTCAGATCCCTATCTTGGTCCGAGCCTGACACACGGCTCGACTCTCGCAATCAACGACCGCTCCTCCGCTATTTCCCAGAATTGAGACCGGCGCTTGAACTATTGCCGTCAGGCACCGTGGTCGACGGCGAGATTGTGGTGGTCATCAAGGGAGTAACTGACTTCGACAGTCTCCAACAGCGCATCCATCCAGCCGAGTCCCGGGTGAATATGTTGTCAGAAAACACACCAGCAGAACTGGTGGCTTTCGACCTACTTGCCGACAGGGGTAACGACCTGAGAGAAGCGCCATTCTTTGAGAGGCGGGAGAGACTCATCGCCGTCGCCGCCGAACTCGGGCTTCCCTGGCATCTGACACCCCAAACGGACGATCAGGCGGTGGCCGAGGTTTGGTTTGACGAGTTCGAATCAGCTGGGTGCGACGGAATCATCGCCAAGCGACCGGAGCTCGCCTATCAACATGGCAAACGGGCGATGATCAAGATCAAACATCGACGAACAATTGATGTTGTGGTCGGCGGATTCCGTGAGCACAAAGACGGAGAAAAGATCGGGTCGTTGCTGCTCGGTCTCTACAACGACCGAGGAGACTTCCATTTCATTGGTCACTGCTCGGGATTCCCCGATGTCGACCGGGTCGAGATCTACCACAGATTCATGGGGCTTCGCTCCGAGGAGAGCTTCGACGCAGCAGCACGTGCTCCCGGAGGACCAAGCCGATGGTCGGCCGGCAAAGACAACTCCTGGATCCCGATCCAACAGGGAGTGGTCGTCGAAGTGAGCTACGACCAACTCGAAGGTGACAGGTTCCGACACGCCACCCGGTTTCATCGCTGGCGACCTGACAAAGATGCTGCTGACTGCACCATGGATCAGCTGGTGCGACCGGCGGGGGCTGGCTTCCGAGAGGTCGTGGTTTAATCCAGTCTGGAGAAACTGCCACACTTCAAGAAATGGGTCAGGGCAATGTCGTTGAGATCAATGGGCTGACCCACGACTACGGCGAGGTCGTTGCCCTCAGCAACCTCGATCTCCAAATCCCGAGTGGAATCACCGGTTTGGTTGGAGCCAACGGGGCCGGAAAGACAACAATGCTCCGACTACTCCTCGGTCTCCTTCATCCAACTGCAGGCCAAATATCGGTTCTCGGTCACGACCCACAGACAGAACCCCTCGCGGTGCGAGCACGCATTGGCTATATGCCGGAGATCGATTGTTTACCCAAGGATCAAACAGCGGCGGACTTCGTCGCCTACACCGCCCAACTCGCCGGCATTCCCCCTCGGGAGGCCAAACGACGCTCATCGGAGACACTGTTTCTCGTTGGACTGGAGGAAGAGCGGTTCCGATATCTCGGCGACTTCTCCACGGGAATGCAGCAGCGGGTGAAGCTGGCACAGGCGATCGTCCACGATCCCGACCTAGTCCTTCTTGATGAGCCGGCGTCCGGACTCGACCCCGAAGGCAGGGTCCAGATGCTGCAACTCATCCGACGCCTCGGAGACTTCGACATCGACGTCATCCTCAGTTCGCACGTCCTGACGGATATCGAGCAGACCTGTAACTGGGTTGTGATGTTGGATGGCGGCGATCTGCTTCGAAACGGGCCTCTGGAAGCATTCGATGAGCTGGGAACCGTGGTCGTCGAGGTCATCGACAACGTTGAGGGATTCGCTGCCATTCTCTCATCACAGGGTTATGGGACGTCGGTCGACGGGCGCCGACTAGTCGTCGGACCTGGCGGCCATGAGATTGAAGAAGCCGTGGTGAAAGCTGCTGCGGCCACAAGTGCAGGTCTGGTCCGCATGGTGCGCGGCTCGTCTTCTCTCGAAGACCTTTTCCTTCAGAAGGAAGAGGGGTCGTGACCGACCAGGTCATCTTTGACCGAGGCTATAGGACCTACGACGGACCCCGAGCAGGGCCGTCGGGGGCCCGAAAGGCAGTGTTCAAGGAAGGCCTCCGCAGGGTGCTCGGATTGGGAAGGAAAGCTCGCAAGAAGATCTTTCCCTGGTCGTTGATCACTATCGCAGTGATCGCCGCCGCCGTTTTCGTGGGAATTCACTGGGCCATCGGTGATATCGCCGAGAGTGTTGGCGAAGGCGTTCCCTCATATGGCGGGCTTTTCGACTTCTACTCAGCAATCTCGCTGCTGTTCATCGCGTTTGCAGCGCCGCAGCTGCTCATACCCGATAGGACCAAAGGTGTCCTGTCGGTCTACTTCTCCCGACCTCTCACCGTGGACGGCTACCTCTCGTCGAAGGTGGCTGCGTTCGCGGCTCTCATCGGAGCTTTTTACATCGTTCCTCAGCTCGTCCTCCATATCGGACTATCACTTATTTCTGACGGCGGTTTCATCCCGTATCTGACCGACAATCTCGACATTTTGTGGAAAGTGCCGCTTACGACGCTGGCCTTCGTGGCAATACATGGGGCGCTTGTCTTTCCACTGTCTGCTGTAATCAACCGCACCGGTATCGCCGCCGCTGCTTTTCTAGGGGTGCTGACGGCTGGTTCCGGCATTGCCGCTCGGGTGGCCGAAGCATCTTTCCCCGGCGCTCGCTGGGTCTCATTGTTGGCCCTCGACCAACACCCGAGGATCATCCGCGACCATTTCTTCGGGGACACCGTTGACTACCCAGCTGAAATCGCCGGATTCGAAGTCTGGATGTCGGTGGTGGTGATCGCGGTTTTGGTTCTTGTCGCTGTTGTCTTTGTTCGACAGCGGTACCGGAGACTCGCATGACTGACACTGTCACGACAACCGCTCTTTCGAAGTGGTTCGGACCGAAGGTCGCCGTTAGTGAGGTAACCATCGGATTTGGCCCGGGCGTCACAGGTTTGCTCGGGCCCAACGGTGCAGGCAAGACGACACTCATGCGTGTGGTCGCGGGTCTACAACGCCCGTCACAGGGCGAGGTGAGCGTGCTGGGTGAGAACCCGCGAAAGACCCCAGCGATCTACAAGAAGATGGCCCTGGTACCCGAGGACGAGGCAATTTACGAGAGGCTCACCGCCCGTCAATTCATCACCCTCGCTGCCCGGTTGGCGCGGGTTTCTGACCCTGAGGGAAATACACAACGTGTGCTTGAGACCGTTGATCTCGTGGACTCCGCCCACCGTCGCCTGGCAGGGTTCTCGAAAGGGATGAGGCAAAGGGCCAAAGTCGCAGCTGCCCTGGTCTCCGACCCCGAGATTCTCCTCCTCGATGAACCACTCAACGGTGCTGACCCGGTCCAGCGAGCTGCCCTCATCAAGCTGTTCGAAGAGCTTGGAACTGCGGGCCGAACAATCATCGTCTCCTCCCACGTCCTCGCTGAAGTGGAGCGGATGGCGGGACGTGTTGTTGCAATGGTGGACGGCCGGCTTGCAGCAGTGGGAAGTGTGGAAACGATCCGTGGCGCAATGACCGACCGCCCCCGTCAGATGTTTGTTGAGTGCTCCGATCCAAGAGCCCTTGCAGGCGGGCTGATCGAAACGGAGGGAGTGGTTGGGCTTCAAGTGTCGGAAGGCCAACTCCGGATCGAGGCGTCCGACGCAGGAGCTGTGGCGTTGGCAATGCCGGCACTCGCAGTCGAAAGGGGAGTCTCGATCACACGACTCGAACCATCTGATGAGTCTTTGGAATCGGTATTCCGCTACCTGGTCGACACACGCTGATGGTCCTTGCGGTTCATCTCTACAAACGCCTGATGCGAAAGGGCCGTGTGATCTCCCTGCTCGCCCTCGCCTCGGTCCCCGGCTTCGTCTATTGGCTCGCCGGATTCGACTCTGACCCGGCAGACCAAGGAGCGCTGTACTCGGACATCATCACCAACGTGGGATATACCTACGCGATTGCTGTGCTCATACTCACCGTGGCGACACTTCGCGAGGAGAGAGACGGGGGGACCCTGCCGTATATCTACATGCGGCCGATTCCAAGGGTCACACTCGCGATCTGGTCGATCATTGCCGGGATTGCCGCGGCGCTCACGATTGCAGTTGGGGGCTGGTTGGCAACGGTCTTGGCCACCCTGGCAGTCGGCGCCGACCTACCCATGACTCTTCCGGGTCTCTCACTGTTTGTGGCAGCTGCTGTTGGCTACGCCGCGATCTTCGTTCCACTCGGCTATCTCGTCCCACGGTCCTTGCTTGTCGGACTTGGCTACATCATCGTCATCGAGTCGATCCTGGCCGAGGTTGTCACCGGCCTCGCACAGTTTTCGATCTGGCGAATCTCGGTGTCGATCTACGCCGACCTGGCAACGGTGCTTGGTGACGAGGCAATTGAGGCTCTTGGATCGGTCAGTCCTGGTGTTGGAGGTGGTGTTCTCAAGCTCACTGCCGCCCTGGTGGTGGGCCTAATCACGCTGACTCTCGCCCTTCAGCGTCGCGACGTCCTCTAGTCGGCAAACCTCAGGTAGTAGCGCCCCGCATGCGAGGCGACGGAGTTTCCGATCGAGCCGGACCGTATCCGGTCGGAATTCGCTCATCTACATCGTCAGTACTCGTCGTCGGCGCGGCGCTGTTTCGAGGGTTGGACCCGGGGTGGCTCACCCGGCATTTTCGGGTAATGCGGCGGCCAGGGGGCATCACCGATCCCGTCCTCATCATCACGCACAACCCACTCGAGAAGAGCGTCGATTCGGCCGTGACTGTCGTCGATCCCCTCAGTGAGATCGCCAACTGCCTCCCACCGATCGGCAAATGACCCCAGCGGAAAATCCTCGATCTCCACGTCGGCAAGCTCGCCCCAGGTGATGGGTGTTGACACAAAACCGGTCGGTCTCACCCCATATGCCGAAGACACCGTCTTGTCTCGGGCGTTCTGGTTGTAGTCGACGAAGACGCCAACTCTCTCTTCCTTCCACCACTTGGTGGTGACTAGGCCTTCCATCCGCCTCTCCAATTCCCTGGCAAAGGCAAGGACAGCGCGCCGTGTCTGGAAGAAGTCCCATATCGGCTCAATCCTCACGTACACATGAATCCCACGGCTGCCCGAGGTCTTTGGCCAGCCAATGAGGCCCAGCTCCTCGAGCAGCTCTCTGGATCCTTGCGCAGCCTCCTTGACCTGGTTGAAAGTGACTCCAGGCGTCGGATCGAAGTCAAAACGAATCTCGTCGGGATGGTCGATGTCCTCGGATCTGACCGGCCATGGGTGAAAATCGAGACAGCCGAGTTGAGCCAAACGAACCACATCCGCTTCGGTTCGTGGCACATTCATCCGACCAGGTCGCTGCGACGGAAAACGAATCTGGATCGTGTCGAACGGTGTGTTCTTGGAAGCTCGCTTGTGATAGATCGGATCGACTGTGACGTTCTGCATGTAACGCTTGAGCATCGTCGGACGACGTGAAATCCCTCGGGCGGCTCCTTGTGCAACACGAACGAAATGCTCGATCACGTCGAGCTTGGTCCATCCCTGGGAGGGAAAGACCACCCGGCCAGGGCTGGTGATCCGCACCTCCTCTCCACCAATAGTGACGGTGGTGTGATCAGACACGCTTACCTAATGTTGTGGAGGCCATCAACGTCCGGCGAACACTAGGTAGGAGGAGCGATGACCGATCCAGTAACCAACCCGAGCGCCGAGGAAATTGCCAGCTGGCATCGCACCTTCGCACCTCGGGCTTTCAACCACACATGGACCCTTCTCGACGCTGAAGTGCTGAACAGAGAGCAAGAAGAGGAGATGCTCTCTTCGACGCTGGCGCAGCGCTACCACTGGTACATAGTTGGCGAGCCGTCCAACTGGGCAATCGCCGACTGGCAGGTGGCTCGAGTGGCAACAGTTCTCGGGTATGCCGACCTCGCCCGCCGATTTGGCGAGCGCTCTCTCGAGCTTTCTGTCGAACACGATCTTGGGCCCTTCTTGAAAGGATTCGCCCATGAGTCCATCGCACGTGTTGCCGCTGAGGTCGATGACGTTGACACGTTCACCGAGCATCTCGAACTGGCCAAAGCCAGTCTCGCCGAAATCGAGGATCCTGAGGAACGGGAAGCGCTCGCAGCCGATATCGCCCAGATGAGCGAGGCTTGATCCCGAGCACTTCTGTCTCCCTCAGTGCCACTGAGACCAGGTCGGACGCGAGTCAGACTGCACTCGTCAGCCTATTCGCGGCGGTCTACGCGCCAGACGAGCTGGCCAATTGGCCGGGACGACACATTGAGTGGGTCAGTCCCGATTGGGACGTGTTTGTTATTGACGACCAGCTCGGGCTTGTCTCATACAACGGAGCTGTATTGCGGGATGCCAAACACGACGACAGGCCGGTGCGACCAAGAAGTTCGAATTCAACAGGATGATGGTCGCTGACGTTTCAGCAAAGGCACCTGCCGCGGGTCACATCGACCTCATGGGGCCACCCTGGTAGACAGGTCAGCCTTCTTCCACCCCGATCTCGGTTGCCTTGATCGACACCCAGACTGTGGTCCCGGTTGAAAGTTCAAGCGTACGGACCGCGCCAGGCGTGATCTCTGCAGTCATCACCAGCGGTGGCCCAGTCTGAAGTCTCACTCGATCGCCGTAGTGCTCGATCCGAGTCAACTCGGTCGCCCAGACATTGCGAGGACTCCCCTCGGGCCGCTCACGATGCACCGATATCGCCCGCGGATGGAGTGTGGCCAGCACTTCTCCTGATGCCGACGAGTTTGCCGAATGTAGTTCGTGGCCATCAACTTGGATCAAACCACCTTCGGCAACACCGCGAAAGAGGTTGGCTCCAGCAAGATCTGCGGCGTACGAGGTTCGGGGCCGGAGTCGAATCTCTTCGGCCGAGCCGCGTTGGCTGATCTTGCCGTCTTCCATTACGTAGATGTCGTCCGCGAGTAGGAAGGCCTCAGTTGGATCGTGTGTTATCAAGAGCCTTGGCCCGGCGAACGCTTCCAACGCATCAGCCAACTCGCGACGGACCTGAACACGCGTCGTCGCGTCAAGCGCCGACATCGGCTCGTCAAGCAGAAGAAGATCAGGACTTGGGCACAGAGCACGGGCAAGGGCCACACGCTGCGCCTCGCCTCCAGAGAGGTCGTTGGCTCTTTGTCCGGCAAGTGGGGAGATTCCTAGCTTCTCCAACCATTCCGAAGCACCAGCTGTCGCCGACTCCTTCGACGATCCCTTGTTTCGCAACCCGAAAGCCACATTTTCCAACACGGTCATATGCGGGAACAACAGGTATTCCTGAAACACCACTCCGATCTTGCGATCTTCGGGCGGAACAAGGAGATCATCTGAAGGACTATCGAGGATCCTCTCATCAAGAACAACGCTGCCGTCTTCAATAGCCAACAACCCTGCCAGTACCTCGACAATCGTCGATTTGCCGGCGCCATTGGGGCCAAGCAGAGCAACCGTTGTGCCGGGGCGGATCTCGATATCCACGTCGACCTGAAAGCCCGTAGGCCTGATTGCCTTGAGATTCGCAACAAGTCCGCTCATCTTGTCAGCCACCGATCCCGCAGACCGATCAGAACTGTCAACGAAATGGCAACAAGGATGAGGCTGATCGCGATGGCGGTGTCGCGATCACTCTCGAGGGAGACAAAAACCGCAAGGGGAAGTGTCTGAGTTGTGCCCTGGAGGTTGCCGGCGAAAGCGACCGTTGCGCCAAACTCGCCTATGGCTCGCGCCCATGTGAGAACAAACCCAGCAAGCAGCGACGGTCCGATCATCGGCAGCGTCACCCGGCGGAACACCGTCCACCGACTTGCCCCAAGAGAAGCCGCTGCTCCCTCATACCGCGTGTCAACGTTGAGCAACGCGGCTTCCACGGTGATCACCAGAAACGGCATAGAGACGAACGTCACCGCGATGATCACTCCCCAGATCGAGAATGGAAGGACGAGGCCAGTCGCCTCGTAAAGCGGTTCGCCGATTACTCCCCGCCGGCCCAAGGCAAACAGCAAGGCTGCACCGCCAACAATCGGTGGGAGCACCAGCGGTAGGAGTACCAGCCCACGGACAAATGCGCGTCCGGTGAATGCGACCCGCGCCAAGAGCCACGCCAGCGGGACTCCCAGCAGCGCAGACAACACAACCGCGGCGACAGACGCCACCAGGGAAATGACAAGTGCATCAACCACAACATCACTGGCAAGCAGCGAGCCGAGGTCGCCCCATGGCGTGCGCGCGAGCAAGCCAACCAGCGGTAGAAGGAAAAACACGACGGCGACAATCGCCAGGACGAGCACCCCGAGCGGCGGCCTCCTTCGCACGTGTCGGCGAGGTTCAATCATGGACTCTGAAACCCATGACTCAACAAGATTCGTGTGCCTTCATCGGTGAACATGAAGGCAATGAAATCGGCTGCGCCAGTGGGATTAGGTGAACCGACGATCCGGCCAACGGGATAGTTCGAACTCGACAAGACATCGGACGGGATCGCAATCCCGTCAACCTCCCCAGCAATCACATCTGTGGCGTAGACGACCCCAGCATCCAGCTCGCCGGCTTCGATCTTGGTCAAAAGCGAACGCACATTCGGCTCGTTGGTGTCAGGCGTCGGATTGACACCCGCCACGCGGAAGGACTGAAGGGCTAGACGACCGCAGGGAACCTCTGCGGCGCAAAGCCCGAGGAAGAGATCGTCACGGTCGAAGTCCTCGAGACCCACGATTCCGGCCGGGTTACCCGGCGGCACCGCTATCTCGATGTGGTTGACAGCAAACACATCAATCTCGCCTTCGGTGAGACCAGCGGCCTCGACCTCCTCCATGATCTCCATGCCTGCCGAGGCAAACACATCAATTGGCGCACCCGCAAGAATCTGCTCTCGGAGCAGTGAGCTACCCCCGAGGTTGAGGACAACGTCGGTACCAGGGTTGGCGTCTTCGAACGCCACCTCGAGGTCGGCAAATACGTCGCTTAGCGAGGAGGCTGCCGAAACCTGTATCTGCGCTACGTCACTGGCGGATCCACACGAAGCGACGATCAAGGTCGCTACAGCCACCACAATTAGGTTGGCCACTAGTGGTCCGTCGCACGAATGGTGTGAGGGTGTCGCCGCGTCATCGGCGTCCGATTCGCAAGGACGCACAACGAAGACGCACCCGTAGGTGCGTCAAGGCGGAGGACACCGCGAGCGACGTCCAGGGCCGGAGAGACACCACAATCATTCATAAGACGGGCCACTACTTGTAGAGCGGTAGGCGTTTGAGGAGCTTGAGAAGAGGTCCGAGCAGCTTCTGGTACTGCTCGTAGCTCATCCCCGGAAATGGGGCGAAGGCGGGCACCCATCTCTGCACGGCCACCGTCTGGGTCTCTGTGAATTTCAGCAGCCCGGCACTCCCATGGCGACGGGAGGTTCCTGAAGCCTTCATCCCACCCATTGGAGCGTCATAACTGGACCATGCAGCCGCATAGCCATCGTTGACTCCAACTGTTCCGGCATGGAGACGAGAGGCAATCTCCACGCCTCGTTTGGCATTCGAAGTCCACACACTGAAATTCAACCCCATGTCGGAATCATTGGCCTGGCCAATGGCTGCTTCGACATCATCGAATCCATAGATTGAGACCACCGGTCCGAATGTCTCAGACCGACAAAGCAGCATCGACTCCTCCACATCGGTGAGAACGGTTGGCTCATAGAACAGCGGTCCGACATCGGGTCGCGGCTTACCACCCGTGAGAAGCGTGGCTCCTTTCTCAACGGCGTCTTCGACGTGCGAGTGAATGTTATTGAGATGGTTTCGGTCGATGATCGAACTCAAGGAGGACGAGAAGTCGAACCCGGCGGAAAGGTTGAGGCCACGGGTGTGATCGACGAAACGCGTGGTGAACTCCTCTCTGATCGCCTCGTCGACATATATCCGCTCCATCGCAATGCATAGTTGGCCACCATTTGCGTAGACGGCGCGGGATATGCCTGGGATGGCGCTTTTGAGGTCGGCGTCAGCCATCACAATGGCCGCGTTCTTGCCACCCAATTCCATCGAGGCCGCTACAAGCCTGCTGCCGGCACGGGCTGATACGAGACGACCAACCTCGGTGGAGCCGGTAAACGTTATGAAATCGACCTCGTCGATAAGGGCTGTTCCGGCCACTTCTCCATATCCTGGAACCACTTGAACCACATCGCGCGGCAAACCGGCCTCCGTGAGGAGAGTGGCCCCAAACAGTGACGAGTAAGGGGTGTGTTCGTCCGGTTTGATGACGACAGCGTTACCCGCCACGAGGGCGGCCACGATGTCTGAGATCGACAAAGTGAACGGAAAGTTCCAGGGGGTGACGTTGCCGACCACACCAACAGGGTGGTGATATTCGTATGCGGTGGTGAGGCCTGGCAGCGAAACGGCTCGACGCTTCCTCTTCAAAAGCGCGGGACCGGTTTTGATGTAATACCGGGTCGTGGCGACCGTGTCATAGACCTCTTCGAGTGCCGGGACGCGGGCCTTTCCGGCTTCCAGCTGAATCAAATCCATGGCCGTGTCAGCACGTTCGATCAGGAGGTCGTGGAACCGGGAGAGGATCTTTGCCCGCTCACTTGGGCTCGTGGCCGCCCATCCCTTTTGCGCGTCTCGCGCCCGGGCGACCGCTGCCTTTACATCCTCAGCGTTCGCCTCCGGGACCTGGCCGATCTCCTCCTCATTGAAGGGACTGAGGACCGAGATCGAAGGGCGACCGGATGCGACGTCGGCACGAGCCTCGAGCTCTCGAAGGAGGTCGTGCGAGACGTTTGGCACAGACGCAACAAGAGTTGAATTGGTCACATACCGAGACTACCGGTGATTTGTTGATGACGACTCGGCCGCGACCAGCAGCACTAATTCGGCAAGCGTTCGGCGAGGAACTCGAGAGTTTTACTCCACGCCCGCTCAAAGGCCTCCGGGTCGAAGTTGTCGCCGTCGGGCTCACAGAATCCGTGTTTTGTGGCGGGGTAACGAACAACCTCAACAGGCAGGGACTCGAGGCCCATCGTGGCCTCCATGAAGGCCGCATCATCGTCAGATAGGAAATCGTCCTCTTCTGCCAGGTGAATCAGATAAGAAGAGATCGACCCGGCGAAGTCGATCTGCTGACTGCCATAGAAGGAGACGGCAGCTGCGACCTTGGTGTTGAGGCGGACCGAGGCCCAGAGCCCGAGCGAGCCCCCCATTCCAAATCCGACCAGCCCAATAGGGCCCTCAGTCGATTTCTCATGGAGAAGCTCCACCGAAGAAAGCACCAGCGAGGCGAGATGATCAGGGCTGGCAGAACCCAAGTGATCGAGAGCTTCCTGTTCAGACTCTGGCAGCCCGCCGAAGTTGATGTCGGGCGCCAGCACCGTATAGCCACGATCCGCTAATGCGTCAGCGAGGTTCTTCACCGACGAGGTCAGCCCCCAGAATGAATGGAGCAGCATGACTCCAGGGCCCGGCCCATGGTCATTCTGAACAAAGTACGCAAGATCTCGGACCACAGAGGAAACCTAGGCCAAGCCCTACGCTCTCGGGATGTCGTCGGCCGTCGCACCACTTCAGATCCCAAATTTCCGGGCGTTGTGGGCTGCCACTGTGTTTTCCGCCACCGGGACCTTCATCCAGGCGGTGGCGGCTTCATGGTTGATGTTCGAGCTCACCGACTCCAGCACATGGGTGGGATGGATGGTGGCCTCGTCTACATTGCCGCTGCTCTTCTTTGCACTTGGTGCGGGTGCGTTGGCCGACATGTTCGATCGCACCAAACTGATGCTGATCGCTCAGATCATCATGGGAGGGTCAGCCGCACTCATGGCGGTCACGACCAATCTCGGGTTGATAACACCGCCAATCCTTCTCGGCCTCGGCCTGATGATGGGCGCGGGATTGGCGCTCAACATCCCGGCATGGCAAGCATTACTTCCAGAGCTGGTCCCTAGAGGGATGATCGCTTCGGCGGTTGCCCTCCAGTCGGTTGCTTTCAACAGCGCTCGTGCGGTCGGCCCGGCTATCGGTGGTCTCATCCTCCTGGCATGGGGTGCCGCGGCTGGGTTTGCGATCAACTCCCTCTCATATCTCGCCGTGATCGTTGTGCTGCTCATCATTGGTCGACAACTCGCGGTGAGAGAGCGCGAGACAACCTCGATGGGGTCGGCGATCTCCCTCGGACTCCGATACGCCAGATTCACTCCGGCGTTCCGCAACCTGCTCGCACTGGTTGCACTGTTTGCGATCTCATCTGCCGTGGTTCAGGCCACGTTGCCCGTCCACACCAACCATCTAGGCGGGAAGGAAGGCGCCTACGGTCTCTTGCTCGGAATGATGGGTGCCGGCGCGTTATTCGGGGCATTTCTCCGTCCTCGGATCATGGAGCGACTCGACTCGAGCTCGGTGCCTTACACAATCGCTCTTTTCGGTCTATCCGGGATTCTGCTGGGTCTGGCACCAGAGATCTGGGTGGCCGGAGTTGCGATGTTCTTAGCCGGGTTCTTCTGGCTGTTGACGCTCACAACCCTCAACGCGACAGCTCAGCTGCTGGCACCCGAGTGGATACGGGGTCGCGCTATGTCCCTCTATTCACTGGCGTTCGGAGGCATGCTTCCGATCGGCGCAATCTTGTCAGGAATGGTTGCAGATCAGATCGGCACGAGTGGATCCTTGATTGTCTTCTCGATAGGCGCCGTGGTCCTTGGCCTGGTCAGCCCCCGATTCCGAGTTCCCAACATCACCGAAATCGAATCACCCGAATTCAGCCTTGAGAGAACCGGCCCCTCTCATGACGACGATGTCTCCCTCGAAGGGGGGCCGGTCATCGTGCTCAACACTTGGCAGATCGACGAGTCTGACTTCCCCGCATTCACGTCGCTGATGAACGAGATTCGACTTGTTCGGCTGAGCACAGGCGCCTATCGCTGGCGTTTGTTTCGCTCTACCTCCGATCCGACGCGGCTCACCGAATTGATGGCTGTGCAAAGTTGGGAAGAGCACATTTCACAGCATGGACGAATCGACGACGCCTCCGCTGCCTTGCTTCGGCAAGCGCGCTCTTTCGATCGCTCCGACGGACCACGGACGAGACACCTCATTGCGATCGACGTCGAACACCCGCCGGACTTCGACGACCTCGTTGCTTCCCATGCAGACATGCACGAGAGTGATGGGTCTATTCCATACCCTGATCAGGATATGTGAGCGAACTTCATTTCGCGCCGGAACTTCTTCCAATCTGACTTCTTGGTGGACCACGCGACGTCGGTAGCGATGCTGACCACCCCTATCGCCGGTAGAACCCATACTGCCCAAAGTGGAAGATCCGCAGCGACCGCAGCACCAATCAGGGCGAAAGGGACAATCTTGGTGACGACGGCACCAGAGGCATGCATCCACGCCCGGCGGGCCGGGGCGGTCTTCAAATACGAGGCATAGTCAACCTTTACTCCGGGTTGTGGTCGACCGATCGTCCCGATGAACCACGACGTGAATCTGATTCCGAACAGACGCCCCACGATGAGATGCGCGAGCCCGTGGCTCGATGTGAGAAGGAGGCCAAAACCGACGTAAAAGACGACCACGGCCATCAGATGGGTGAGGTTGTAGGAGACACCGATGAAGACGAGTCCCACGACCGTTGCCAGCGACATCATGATCGTGCCAATCCAGGCCGGCACCACAACAAGGGCCCAACTGTCAAAGGAGCGCTGGTCGATCAGCGCGATCCGATCCGCATAGCGGTCGATCAACTCGGGGTCCGTCTTCACTCTCGCCACGGCCTGCCAGAAACCGGTGCCAGCAAGCGACTCTTCCCGATTCGAGGCGGCCTCCGCTGTCGAGAGGGCCTTTTCGATCCCCACAGCTTCCATAGCCGAACAATAGGTACCGTCGACGACGTGCAACCAGACGTGCAACCACAGCCGCCCTTTCGGTGTTCTTCTACATGATGGACAACATCGGATACGCCCTGGCCACCGATCTCGATGGAGCTTTCCCGACGGTGGTCAAACAGATGGGAACCAGGCTCTACTGGGGCCTGCGTCGGATTTCGGCCGACCACCAGGAGGCCGAAGACCTAACCCAGGAGACATTTATCCGTGCCTACAAGGCGCTCGGCGCCTACGACAGCCGGCGGATTCGAGAGATGAAGCTGGAGCCTTGGCTCTGGACAATCGCCCTCAACCTGGGGCGAAATCACGTTCGTGACCGATCGAGAAGACCGATCTGGGTCGAGCTCGAGGACACCGGCACTGACGATCCTGAAATCGCCGATGGCCAGGCCTGGGACCAACGTCTGGGATGTCTCAACCAACATCAACGGACCGCCGTAGTCCTCAGACACGTAATCGGGATGGGCATCCCCGATATCACCGCGGCGACGGGTCGACCTGCGGGAACGGTGAAGGCCGACATCCATCGTGGACTGGCAAAACTCAAACAAGTCATGGAGGACGAAACATGAGCATTGAAACTGAACTCTCAGCACTGATAGGCGGCCTACCCGACGGCATGAGTGAGGGTGTTGCACTCGGCACCGGTCTCGTCGATGGCTTTGACTTCTACGAATCGGCTATTGGGAAGGTCGTTGTCACTTTCAATCCCGAAGGGGTTTCTTCCCTGGACATTGCAGACAAAGACTTCGAAGATCGTTTCAGCCAGCGTTTCGAACGGCCACTGATGCGGGCGGAAGCGCCAGGATCTTGGGGCAAACACATCTCTCCCGCCATCGAAGCCGGTCGCCCCGGCAAGCTCCCGGTCGATCTGCGCTCGGTGACAGCGTTTCAAGCGGATGTACTGGGTCGAACCGCCACCATTCCCAAAGGCGAAGTGCGTCCCTATGCCTGGCTGGCCAACGAGGTTCACCGCCCCAATGCAGTGCGCGCCGCGGGTTCGGCAGTGGCCAAGAACCCGATCCCACTGATCATCCCCTGTCATCGTGTGGTGAGAGCGGACGGTCACATCGGCAACTACTCATTGGGTGGACCAGAGAACAAGGTTGACCTTCTCGAGCATGAAGGCACCAGACCTGATTGGCTAGAGGGGCTTGCAACGAAACACGTTCGGTTTCAAGGAGACTCTTCCACGAGTGTCGTCTGTCACCCAACCTGTCATGCCATCCGCCGGTCGAAGAGTGCCGATGTGATCAGCTTCCGTTCGCTGGGAGAGGCGAAAGATGAAGGATTCCGTCCTTGCGAAGTTTGTCGACCTTGCTGCTGACACTCTGTCGCCGTGTCGCACGGTGATAACTAGCGTTACTCTCGCCGCCGATGTCGGATTCACCCAATTCTGAACAGTTAGCCGTCAACACCATCAAGGCGCTGGCCATGGACGCAGTCCAAAAGGCCAATAGCGGACATCCCGGTATGCCCATGGGCATGGCCGACATTGCGGTAACTCTGTGGTCCCGTTTCATCAAAGTCGACCCTGACAATCCGGATTGGCCTGACCGGGACCGGTTTGTTCTGTCTAACGGTCACGGGTCGATGCTCCTCTATTCAATCCTCCATTTGTGCGGCTTTGGCATCACCCTTGACGACATCCGCAATTTTCGTCAATGGGGCAGTCACACGGCTGGTCATCCAGAAATCGATCACCAGCTTGGAATCGAAATGACTACCGGACCACTCGGCCAGGGATTCGCCACCGGCGTGGGGATGGCGATGGCCGAAACACATCTCCGGAGTCGTTTGGGTGACGATCTTGTGAGCCACAGGACTTTTGGATTTGTCTCTGATGGTGATCTGATGGAAGGAATCAGCTCGGAGGCGGCCTCGATGGCCGGGCATTTCGCTCTGGGACGTCTCATATATCTGTACGACGACAACCACATCTCGATTGACGGATCGACAGACGTGACCTTCACTGAGGATGTAGCCAGCCGATTCGGCGCATACGGGTGGCACACTCTCACAATCGACGGCCATGACCGGGAGGAGGTCGCATCTGCGATCAAGTCCGCTGTTGGCGAGTCCGAACGACCCTCACTCATCCTTTGCCGAACCCACATTGCTGACGGCGCCCCCAACCTCCACGACACGTCGGCAGCACATGGCCAACCTCTCGGCCACGAAGAGATCAAACTCACCAAGGATGCGATGGGATATCAGATCGACCCGGATTTCTGGGTCGACGACGCTGTCTATACGTTCTTCAGTGAGAAAATGGACCGGGGACGGGGGGCTCGCCGGTCATGGGATGATCGGTTCAAGGCGGCCGACGATTCCACCAAGAGTCTTTGGCAGGAGCACTATTCACCGACGAAGGTCAGCCTCGACGGACCGGGATTCGAATTGGGTGAGAAGCTGGCGAGCAGGGCCTCGTCGGGCAAACTTTTCACCGAGATCGCCGAAAAGGTCCCAGGGTTCATTGGTGGCTCGGCTGATTTGGCAGGGTCGACGGCAACGGTCATCGACGGGACGCGGCTCTTCTCCAAAGGAGACCCCTCCGCCCGCGACATCCCATTCGGAGTGCGTGAGCATGCCATGGGGGCCCTGGTCAACGGAATGGCCATCCACGGAGGGCTCAGGCCGTATGGAGCCACCTTCTTTGTCTTCAGTGACTACATGCGACCGGCCGTCCGACTCTCAGCTCTTATGGAGATCCCCTCGATCTGGGTATGGACCCATGACTCGATCTTCCTAGGTGAAGACGGTCCTACCCACCAGCCGATCGAACATCTCGCATCGCTTCGTGCGATGCCCAACCTGTGGGTGATTCGTCCGGCTGATGCCAACGAGACAAAGCAGGCATGGGAGCTGGCGCTCAATCGGGAGGATGGCCCGGTAGCGCTCGTTCTTACCCGACAGGGTCTACCGACCCTGGAGGGAATTCCAGGAAGTGTGGCCCGCGGCGGATATGTGATCCGGGATGGCTCCGACGTCACTCTGATTGCCACTGGCTCAGAGGTATCCACCGCCCTGGAAGCAGCCACATCTCTCGAGGAATCCGGTATCTCGACGCGTGTGGTGAGTCTGCCCTGCTGGGAAATATTCACCAGCCAGTCGGGGGCCTACCAGGACGAGGTGCTCGGAAAAGCACCCAAAGTGTCAGTGGAAGCGGCATCGACGTTCGGCTGGGAGCAGATCGTTGGCAGCGCCGGCCTATCTATCGGCATCGACCACTTCGGGGCGTCGGCGCCTGCCGACGAACTGGCCGAGCAATTTGGCCTCACAGCGTCGTCCATCGCGGACCGGGCCCGTACCCACATCGAAGGATGAGGCCGTGAGCAAGGACGCCGACGTTGTCGTCATCGGCGCCGGAATTGCTGGTGTGTCTAC
>CAXMOW010000017.1:0-257 GCA_964195235.1 uncultured Acidimicrobiia bacterium
ATGGTGTCATAGTTGCTGGTGTGGGTTTGACAATTCGAGGCCTCGCCCCAGCACCGTTGACCATCTTGACCACCGGAGACGCCCACGACCCATGGCGACCCCAATACGCAGCGGAGATCGCGGACACCTTGGGATGGATCGGCTTTGACGTTCGCCCTGTCGAGACCGACTTCGACACAGTGGTCGATCTAGCGTTCACTCGAGGTGAGGACGAGGCTCTTCACTACGACATGTACCTACTCGGCTGGACGCTTGGC
>CAXMOW010000017.1:382-33238 GCA_964195235.1 uncultured Acidimicrobiia bacterium
TCGATAATCGAGGTCTATCGAGCCGACCAGGTCAACTACGACAGCGTTCTGGGTTTGGGCGGCCTACAAGCCCAGCTTGGCGGAATCACTGACGTGAGGCCCGCTTCGTAGTCGATCTGGATTGGTCGGTTAGGCGGATGTATATCGTGGAACGCTTGGAGGCGTGAGTGGGCAGTATTCTCGCCCGGTGACCGACCAACAGGTTTCAAATCGAATAGTCACCGTTCCCAACATCATCTCGTTCATACGATTGCTTGGGGTTCCGGTCTTCTGGTGGGTTCTTCTCGTTCAGGAAAACGTCGGGATGGCAGCGGTATTCATATTCCTGATCGGTTGGACAGATTGGATCGATGGCTATTTAGCCCGTCGTCTCAATCAGGTGACCAAGCTCGGCACGGCACTCGACCCGATCGCCGACCGACTCATGATCGCCTCAGCGGTCATAGGCGGCTTGATCGCCGGCGTGGTGCCGGCACCGATTGGCATTCTTCTAATCGTTCGCGAGCTTTTCGTGGGAATCATTGCTCTTGCACTTGCAATGAAAAGGGCTGGCACCCTGGAGGTGAGGTACTTCGGCAAGGTGTCGACCTTCATCCTCTACGGCGCGATACCTGCCTTCTACTTGGCCGAAGCCGGATTTCTCGAGCCTCTCATGAGAGTGGGCGGCTGGGTTGGGGGAGTGGTCGGTCTCACTCTTTATTGGTGGGTCGCATTTCAATATGTCGGGGACGCAAAAGCCAAGCTGTCGAATGTAGAGTCACCGGCCATCGCCGAGGAGACTTGATGCAAACACCCGAAGACCTTTTCTATACCGAGGAACACGAGTGGATCCGACGTGTTGGCGATTCGGTTGTCCGTCTTGGTGTCTCCGACTACGCCCAAGACCAGCTCGGTGATGTGGTGTATGTAGAACTCCCCTCTGAGGGTGACAAAATGGCGAAAGAAGACCTTCTGGCCGAGATCGAGAGCACGAAGTCGGTCGGTGAGGTTTATGCGCCGTTTGCCGGCAAAGTGGTGTCAGTGAATCAAGCTCTGGCGGATGCACCAGAGTTGGTCAACAAGAGCCCATACGACGATGGATGGCTTGCCGATCTCGAACTCGAGGGCGAATTCTCAGCCGAGGGCTTGCTTGATGCAGAGGCGTACAAGAACATGATCGGCTGAGCCGTTACCGGCACAGTCTCGGACGCTATCTATCATCTTCGCAATGACGGATGAACACGTTCCGGACTCCCAACCTGAGGTAGAGGTCGAAACTGACCCCACGGTGTTCTATGTCCCGATCTCGGATCGAGGCGAACATCCGCTGACTCGAGACGAGGCATCACATGTCGATGGCCTCAGCGGTTTTGCGTTGGTTGTTGAGCGTGGTCCGCGGACGGGAATGACCTATCTGCTCAGACCCGGAAACACCACGGTTGGCCGGCATCCTGAAAGTGACATTTTTCTCAACGACGTCACCGTCTCACGGCATCACTGTCGATTCAAGATCAGCGCAGAGACCATCATGGTCGAAGACAGTGGATCGACAAACGGGACCTACGTCAATGAGGCCAGAGTGGACGAAGTCGTTTTGAAAGCTGGCGATGAGGTGATGGTCGGGCGGTTCCACTTCGTCGTTGCCCACGGAGATGCCTGAGTCCACCAATCTCAGTATCGGCGAGGTCATCAACCTCCTCCGTGACGACTTTCCTGATATATCCGTGTCGAAAATCAGGTTCCTGGAGAGTCAGGGGCTGATCGACCCGAAGCGGTCTGCAAGCGGCTATCGGCAATTCGACGGTGACGACGTCGCACGACTCCGTTTTATTCTCCAGCAACAGCGGGACCACTTTCTCCCCTTGAAAGTGATCAAGTCGAAACTGACACTTTGGGAACGTGGCGAAGAGACATCGGGGGCCGCTGATGCGACGGCTTCGAGACTCAAAGACTCTGGTGAGCCATTGGATCGCGCAAGTCTTCTCAGGCGCTCCGGCCTCAGCGACGAAGAACTCAATGCGCTGGTTGAGTTCGGCCTGATCCGGCCCATCTCCGGAACGACCGTATTCCCAACCGAGGCCGGCGTTGTCGGCGCGGAGGCCAAGCGTTTGATGGATTACGGCCTGGAGCCAAGACATCTCCGCGCTATTCGACTCTCGGTCGACCGTGAGTCGGATCTCCTCGGACAACTGGTTGCGCCACTCGCCAAGGCCTCAAATGCCGAAAGTCGGACCCAGGCGATGGAGGTCCTCGAGGTTTGCTCTGACTCTGTGAGCGCGATGCATCAGGCGCTTCTGTCTATTGAGTTGAAACAGCAGCTTTCGACATGAGCCGTTCCGGCCGCCTGGTCGCCTTGGTGGTGACCTTCACCCTCTTACTTGCCACGCCCGCGTTCGCCGCACCGCTCTCGTTTCCTTCCCGGCCCATCGACGGGTTCGCCAGAAGTGGTCCCCCCGCCGTGACCGCCGCAACCTGGATTCTCTATGACGAGACCAACGATTCGGTCCTCGCATCCTTCTTGCCTGATCAGGAGCGACCGATGGCCTCGATCACGAAAATCATGACAGCGTTGCTTGCCATTGAGCGTCGTGACCTCGATGAGTTGGTGATTGTCAGCAGCAAGGCGGCCAATACGGGGGAAAGGGAAATTGGGCTGTTCGCTGGTGAAGAGCTGCCTCTGAGAGCTTTGGTCAAGGCGGCAATGATCCACTCGGCTAACGACGCCGCCACCGCCATCGCGGAACATGTGGGCGGGTCGGTCGAAGGATTTGTGGTGACGATGAACGCTAGGGCGCAGGAGTTGGGTATGACCGAGACCTCCTTCTCCAATCCTCACGGCCTGGATGCTCCCGACCACTATTCGAGTGCTCGCGACATGCTCGATCTTGGAGTTGAGGCGATGAAACACGAAGAGTTTCGCAATATCGTTCGCTCTCAGCTTCTGGTCTTCTCGGATGCGCCAGATGGTTCGGAGCGCAGAGGAACAACCACCAACCTGATGCTCGGAGAATACGACGGAGCATCGGGGATCAAGACCGGCTTCACAACGAGCGCTTTGCTCACTTTCGTATCCACTGCGATTCGTGATGGGCGACGGTTGTATGTGGTCGTTCTCGGCTCGGAAGGACGTCGGGCCCACTTCGCCGACGCACAAGCGCTATTTGACTATGGATTCGGTCAGCTCGGAATCTATGGGACACTCTCGACCGACAATCCATATGTGTCCCTGAAACACCGAGTTTCACCCGGTCCCATCTACGCCGAAACGAGTCTCGAGACGTTTGTTCATCTTGCCGGACAGGGTTTGATGACGAGTCCGCCGAGTCCTACTGCGCCACTCCCTGACGTTGAGCCGTTACCCGTCTCGGTTGTCGAGAGGCACCCCGAAGAGGCTCCCGACGGCGTTTTGTCGGCGCTCGCCTACTTGTGGGGTTTTGCGGTCGGACAATGAAGCTGCGCAAGTTTCCGATCGCAGCCGAGGCGATTTCTGAAAATGACCTCCGCTCGCGTGTAGTCGAGTTGGGACAGGCGATTTCTTTCGACTACCAGGACAGAGATCCGCTTTTTGTGGTGATGCTGGTGGGGGCGGTACCATTTGCCGCTGATCTGGTCAGGGCTTTCGATGGCAGTGCTGAGGTCGACTTCATGGGTCTCAATCGCTTTGGAGAGAGTGGCCGGATAGGGATTGCAGTCGACCCTTCGACACCGGTTCTAGATCGCAATGTTGTGATAGTCGACGACATCATTGACACCGGCCTGACCCTCACCGTGCTTCGCAAGATGATGATTGATCGTGGTGCAGCCAGTGTTGCCACAGCTGCACTGTTCGACAAGGCTCGTCGAAGGGTTAGCGACGTCCCCATCGAATATCGCGGGTTCGAGATTGGAGACGAGTTTCTGGTCGGTTACGGACTCGACTGGCAGGGCTACTACCGCAACCTCCGTTCGGTGTGGGCCGTTCTCGACATGGAGTCCTTTGTGGACGATCCACTTTTGCTTGCAAAAGAGCTCGCTTTGATCTGACTTCCCACCGGTTGGAGCACCCGGTGATAACCTCGGCTAATGGCAGGTGACAGCGGCTTGATCCCGCTTGAAATTGTTGGAGTGAGAGTTGAGCTCCCATCGAACCAACCGATCGTCCTCCTACGTGAACTAGAGGGGACGAGGTACCTGCCAATTTGGATAGGTGCAAGCGAGGCCACCGCTATTGCCACCGCCATGGAAGGGGTCCAGCCGCCTCGTCCTCTTACACACGACCTCATGAGATCAGTTATCGACGCTCTCGGTGCGCTGGCGGTTCGAATCGTCATCACAGAAATGCGCGACTCGGTGTTCTACGCCGATCTCGCCCTCGACATGTCCGGCAACGAGGTCGAGATCTCGTCTCGACCCTCAGACGCGATCGCGTTGGCGGTGCGCACCGGAACGCCGGTTTTCGCAGTCCCTGCTCTTCTAGACGAGGCCGGTATCCATTTTGAGGAAGAAACGGAGGAAGAGGAGGAAGTCGCACGTTTCCGGGAGTTTCTGGAAGAGGCAACAGTGGAGGATTTTCTCGGGGGAGAATCCCCTGGCGCGGGGGGCGAGAACCCCGATCAGTCTTGAACCTTCGGCGCCGAATCGTCTACGGGCTCGAGGCCCTCGGCGTAATAGTGGTCGTGGGCACCATTGGATACGTACTTATCGAGGCCGTGAGTGGGTTCGACGCTCTCTACATGGTGGTCATCACGATCACAACGGTGGGCTTCCAGGAAGCATTCGATCTCTCCGACCTCGGACGTATCTGGACAATGTTCATCCTTGTAAGCGGTTTTGGGATAGCTATCTTCACGGCGGTCGCCTCGATCGAATATTTGGTCGATCTCGGAGAAGTCCGGAAAAAGGTGAAAATGCAACGACGAGCTGCACAATTGAAAGACCACATAATCGTCTGTGGTTGGGGTCGAGTCGGGAAAGGGACCTGGTCAGAGCTGAATCTGAGGGGGTCGGAATCAGTTGTCATCGAGTCCGATCCAGAACGAGCTGACTCTGCGGCAGCGGCCGGCGCCGTGATCATTCGTGGTGATGCCACTCACAACGACGTTCTCGAGGTAGCTGGTATTCACGAGGCGAAAGCTTTGATTGCATGTGTTGCCGACGATTCAGACAATCTCGTGATCGCCCTCTCGGTCAAAGCGCTACGACCCGACTTACGGGTTATCTGTCGGGCGACCGAGATGGAGTCGGAGCGCAAACTTCGGCTGGCAGGGGCCGACGCGGTGGTCGCTCCTCAAGCTGTGGGGGCCGAACGTCTCGCAGCTCTCGCATTGCAGCCCGAATTGGCACAAATATTCGATGTCGTGGTGGGCAACAGCCCGGTTGAATTCCACGTTGAGGAGTTGGACATCGAATTGGATTGTGCGGTAGACGGTCGGACCATCCGAGAGTCAGGGATCAGACAGGAGTCGGGGGCACTGATTCTCGCGGTCGAAGGAAAAGCTGAAAATTTCACTGTCAACCCCGGCCCGGAGGTTCGATTGACCGCCGGGGACCGACTCGTTGTGGTGGGCACCAAAGATCAGGTGCGCAAGGCGGCCGACATCGTCCAACCCGCCTCGTAGAGCTTTCCACAGCAAAGCGTTGACATGGAGTCCTATTTGGCGTTAGCTTTCACCCGGCAGAGTTACACATGTGTAACCAGCGGAGGCACTGAATGACCCAAGAGCGTATGTCGGGCTATCGGGCCCCACAAGTTTGCAAGCTGGTCGGTATCACTTACCGACAGCTCGACTATTGGGCACGAACGAAGCTGATACTGCCTTCGCTACAGCGAGCGACTGGATCAGGATCACAACGCCTCTACTCGTTCATAGATGTGGTTCAACTAAAAGTGATCAAAAGGCTTTTGGATGCGGGAATGAGCCTCAAGAAAATTCGCTCCGCCGTTGACATCCTTCGAATCCAGCTCGATTCGGACCAGCCATTGGCAGACGTGACATTACTGAGCGACGGACAGACCATCTATGCCGCCCACTCCGAGCAAGAGGTCGTCGACGTCTTCCGTCGGGGCCAAGGCGTTTTCGGAATCGCCATTGGACCGGTGCAAGAAGAGGTTGAAGGAGCCATTCATCAGTTGTTTCCAGACGGCGCCGAATACACCGGGGTAGCAGAAGCAGGAGTCACCTGATCAGCGATCGCCTCCCGGCGCAGGAAATCCAATTCGCTCACAACAGTGAGAGGCAGTTCGCCCTTCTTCTCGACTTCTACGGCGTTCCGTGGGATTACGAGCCGAAAAGCTTCCCAATTCAGTTCGATGAAGATGGCGAGCCGACCAAATATTTCACGCCCGACTTCTATCTCCCCGACGATGACATGTTCATTGAGATCACGACGATGAATCAGAAGCTCGTTACCAAGAAGAACAAGAAGGTGAAAAGGCTTCAGGCCATTCACCCGGACGTCAATTGCAAAGTGTTCTACCAACGCGACTATTTGCAACTTGTTGTGAAATACGGTCTTGAAGAACCAGATCACCTCGTGGAGTCGGTCGCCCCAACACGTATGCCAGGGCGACCCGAGATCACTCGGCTCGAAGACCGAGGAGAACGTCTCACCGGGTGAGTGCGTCTCATCGGTTGAGCAGGCCTGACGGATGACTCGGTCACCTCTTCATGAAGCCAACGCGAAGCTTGGCGCCCGATTTGTCGAATTCGGCGGATGGGAAATGCCAGTTCAGTACCAATCTGTACTCACCGAACACCGCGATGTGCGCGGAGGGGCTGGGTTCTTCGACGTAACCCATCTTGGGCGATTCGAGCTCACCGGCAACGGGGCGCACCAAGCGATTCGAAAACTGCTCTGCAACGACATCGAAAGAGTCGATCCCGGAAGATGCCAATACACGATGATGCTCAACAACGATGGAGGAATCATCGACGACCTGATCGTGTGGTGGTGGGGAAAAAACCATTTCTGGGTCCTCCCGAACGCCTCCAACCATGCCACGGTTATGACCGCGTTCTCAGATCAGCCGGACTGTGTCGTCACCGACCTCCAACATTCCACAGTGATGATTGCATTGCAAGGACCAAGAGCCGGTGACGTCTTCGCCGACGTGTTAGGAGAAGCCCCTAGACGGTTCCGGACCGCCCAGCTTGACTGGAAAGGTGGTCGAGTCTCCATGGCGGGCACTGGCTACACCGGGGAGGCTGGTGGCGAGATCTGCACTGACCCGGCAACGGGTGTGAAACTCGTTGATGCCCTAGTCGCTAGCGGTGTGACCCCATGCGGTCTGGGCGCACGAGACACATTGCGACTCGAGGCCGGTTTACCCCTCTGGGGTGAGGACATCAACGAGACGACCACCCCGTATGAAGCCGGTCTCAACTTTGCCGTGAACCTCGCCCATGAATTCGTAGGTAAAGAGCGGTTGGCCCAGCAGGCAGAAGTCGGTGTCGACAGGCTGTTGAGCGGTTTCATCCTGGAAGACAGGGGAGTGCCTCGTCACGGGTATCGAGTCAGGACCGTTGACGCCTCGACCGGCAAGGTGACCTCCGGGAATATGAGCCCGCTGTTGGGCAAGGGAATAGGGATGGTCTACCTGCGGCCACCGCCGACCAATGACAATGCCCGAGTCGAGGTGGAGATCCGGAGCAAATGGACGGTCGGCCGGCTTGCGAAGCCTCCATTTCACAAGAGCTGACATGAGTAGCCCACGAGTAGATCGACCGATAATGCCAGATGGCTATGGCATTGATGAGGCAACAGAGTTCTTGTCCTGGACAACCGTTGAGTCAAAGTTGTCAGGCGCTCTCCATTACTGGCTGTCGACAGTCAGCCCCAACGATTCGCCACATGTAGTACCGCGGTGGGGGGTATGGCTCGACGGAGGGTTCTGGTACGACGGATCGCCTGATACGCGACATGTGCGCAATCTGGATGAGAATCAGGAATGCGCTCTCCATCTCGAAGACGGCACCGCAGCAACCATCGTCTACGGCCGGTCGAAACAAGCGAAACCTGCTGCAGGGGAATGGGGAACGAGACTGTCCGCGGAGTTCCAACGCAAGTACGCGCCTGGGTATGCACCTCGACCCGACGCTTGGTCTGGAGAGGGTGCCGGTGGCTTGCGGACCCTTCGTCCCCGAACCGTCCTGGCATGGACCGAGTTCCCGAAAGACATGACCCGGTTCAGCTTCGATTAGAGGCGCCTTAGGATCGGGTCAACAGACTGAGGAGTCCATTTGACGAGTGTTGCGACCCCGGTTCCGCACGACGATATTGGAACGGAACTGGTGAGAGAGTGGACGCCCGACGGTGACCCACGGGCTGTGGTAGTTCTGGTCCACGGTATCGCCGAACACTCTGGTCGCTACGAAAGAACCGGTCGCTTACTCGCAGAAGCCGGATTCCGGGTTCGCTCCTTTGACGTGGTTGGGCACGGTGCCTCCGGCGGTGACCGAGTCGACATTGACCAATGGAGTCGATTCCACGACCAGGTCGAATCCCACATGGCGTGGGCGAAGAAACATGGAACCCCGGTGATTCTGATGGGTCACTCAATGGGTGGTTTGATTTCTCTCGGATACACGCTCGATGGTCGAAACAAGCCCGATCTCCTGGTTCTTTCGGCGCCGGCTCTGGGTGGCGGAGCCGCCTGGCAACGAGCGCTCGCTGGGCCGGCAGCCCGAATCGCCCCAAAGTTCTCGATGCCACAGAACGTAAAGGGCGAGCATCTCTCCCGGGACCCTGAAGTAGCCGAGCTCTACTTTTCTGATCCATTGGTACATACCAAAGCGACGACTCGATTCGGCAAGGCAATGTTCGACGCCATGGATGATGCAATCGGTAAGGCTGAACATCTAGATGTCCCAACATTGGTGCTGCATGGTGGTGCTGACACTTTGGTCCCCCCACAATCCACTGCGTTCCTTGCTGATTTGCCGGATTGCGAACGACGGCTCTACCCGACGCTCCGCCATGAAATCCTCAACGAGCCGGAAGGCCCCGAAATTGTGGCTGAGATAATTGAGTGGATCAACGCCAGAATCTGATGCCTCTTTCGAAAGGCTTGGCCAGGTTCAATCGGTCAGTGACCAACCGGATTACCCGTCCTTTCGCTGCGCGGCTGGGTGGTTTCGCGGTGATACATCATCGGGGGCGTAAGAGCGGCACGAACTACGAAACTCCGTTCAACGCATGGAGACATGACGACTGGATCGTTGTAGCCCTCACTTATGGAAACAAGGTCGACTGGCTCCAGAATGCCAGGGCTGCTGAGGAGTCTGTGATCGTCATGAAGGGCCAGACAATCAGGGTGGGACAACCGGTTGACCTTGCAACGGAAGACGGCATGATGTTGGTTCCGTCGATGGTTCAGCGTGTTCTGCGGCTGATCAGAGTCGACCGATTCGTCAATTTTCCTGTGATCAGTCAGACCAGCTGAGCAACACCTTCCCGGAGTCGTTGCTCTGAACGGCAGCGAAGGCATCTTCGAAATCGTCAGCCCTAAAGCGGTGTGTTATGACCGGCGAAATGTCAAGGCCAAGACCGATAAGCACATTCATCTTGTACCAGGTATCGAACATCTCCCGTCCGTAGATGCCTTTGAGGTTCAGCATGTTGAAGATCACGAGTCGCCAGTCGATAGCAAATGGCTCCGCGGGAATGCCGAGGATTGCAACGTTTGCGCCGTGGATCGTGTTGTTGAGGATGTCCTCGTAAGCAGCCGGATTGCCAGATACCTCCAGCGCCACATCAAAACCCTCAGTCATCCCCAGCTCCTTCTGCACGACCGTCAGGTCTTCACTCCTTATATCGACAGCCCGAGTGGCACCCATCCGGCGAGCCAGGTCCAGGCGGAAGGTGTTCACGTCGGTAACCACCGTGTTTCTCGCCCCCGCATGGTTGACCACCGCTGCAGCCATGAGCCCGATAGGCCCTGCACCGGTTATCAGCACATCTTCACCAAGGACGGGGAACTTCAGGGCGGTGTGAACCGCGTTGCCAAAAGGGTCGAACAGCGCGGCGATCTCAGGATCAATTCCGGGCTCGTGTCGCCAGACATTGGTTTTGGGAACGACGACATAGTCAGCAAATGCACCTGGGAGATTGACGCCGATCCCCTTGGTTTCCTGACAAAGATGGCGTCGACCCGCAAGACAATTGCGACAATGGCCGCACACGACGTGGCCTTCTCCACCAACGATCTCGCCTTCGGTGAATCCCTCTACGTTGGCGCCAAGTGCCGCGATATGGCCAGAGAACTCGTGCCCAATCGTTAATGGGGTCGGAACCGTAGAGCTAGCCCACTCGTCCCAATTGTAGATGTGTAGGTCGGTTCCACAGATGCCGGTCGTGTGAACCCTGACCAGTACCTCCTCGGGACCTGGTGTGGGTGCCCCTAATTCCTCGAGACGCAACCCCACCTCATCGGCATGTTTCACCAAGGCACGCATTTTCACCACGATGGATCAACCTCTATATCCGCATCGAGATACACCGGCGCGATAAGAATCTCCCAGAGAATGCGCTTCGTGTGGTAGTCGCAGAAGGCGGCCTCGAGCGATCGCCGTGTTATTCGCGCTAGATCGGTTGAAGTCATTCCGTGGTGATCGCGGGCGAAGTCGAATTCACTGGACATCGAAGTGTGGCTCATCAGTCGATTGTCTGTACTGAGAGTGATGTTGAAACCCGCTCTGAACAACGCTCCGAGGGGGTGATCCCCTGGATCGAGTTTGTTGGTGGCAAGGTTGGAGGCCGGACACAACTCGAGGGGGATCTGTCGATCACGAACCCGTGTTGCAACGGCTCCCAGCTTGATCAGTTCACCATTCTCAATGACACAATCCCTTACGATTTCGACACCGTGCCCGAGACGCTCCGCTCCGCAGACGTCCATGGCAGATGCGATGTATGAGACCCCTTTGTCACCGCCAGCTTCTCCGGCATGAATTGTGAGTCGAAGGCCTGATTCGCGAATGTATCGGCAGGCAGCGAGGTGGTCAGTCGGGGGAAAGGGTTCTTCCGGGCCGGCGAGGTCAAAGCCCACGACGCCGGATGAGCGCCGTGCGTTTGCAGTGCGAGCCATTGCCATGCTGTCGTCGAATTGGCGCAGGGCATCGACGATGATTCCCCATTTCAAACCCGTCTCGGCCTCCCCGAGCCGAAGACCTGACGCAACAACGTCTATCACGCCGGTCACATCAAGACCTCGATCGGTGAAGAGTGACGGGCAGAACCTGAGTTCGGCGTAGACCACGCCATCGTCTGCAAGGTCAACGGCCGCTTCGTAAGCGACACGCTCCAAGGCCTCTGGAAGCTGCATCACCGCGATGGTGTGATCGAACGCCTCTAGATAACGCTCCAAGGAACCCGACTCTGACTGATCGAACCATGCAGCCAAACCCGCCTCATCGGCGGCAGGGAGGTCGTCATATCCGTGATCGTCGGCTAGTTCGAGGACGGTGCCAGGCCTGAGCCCACCATCGAGATGGTCGTGAAGCAAAACTGATGGGAGCGACACAACGACACCGTAGTCACGGCTAGTTCGAGGACGACCTAGTGACAGACGACCAACTGTGCCACGATTGTCGTGTGTTGGAGTCTCACACAGGGAAACTGTTGATTGCCTCTCCCCAGTTGGTCGATCCCAATTTCCATAGAAGTGTGGTTCTCATCCTTCAGCACGACGATGACGGGTGCGTCGGTGTGGTGCTGAATCGAGAGACAGATCAAACGGTAGACGCCCATCTACCTGACTGGACCTCCTCCGCTGGCGGGGGAGTGGTCCATTTCGGAGGTCCGGTTGAGCCCGAAGTTGCCATCGGGTTGGGTCTCACGGTCGAAGGAATGCCTACAGGCGTACCTGGACTCAGCATGATCGATTTCGGGGAGCCGCCGCCGGATGACCTCTCTTCAATCGTCACCGTGTATTCCGGGTACTCCGGATGGGGAGACGGACAGCTCGAAGCTGAGCTCGCCACCGGGTCTTGGTATGTCGTCCAGGCCTCGCCGGACGACCCGTTTGACAATCCGACCGACCAGTGGCGCCGCATCTTGCGACGTCAGCCCGGATTCTTGTCGTTGGTGTCGTCTTTTCCTGACGACATTCGGTTGAATTGACCCTCGATGGTTCCGGGGATAGTTCTACCCTGAACCTATGGCCACCACGACGGCACCTCGACTGAGACCGAGTCTCAAACGAACATCACCTGGCCTTGCCGTCGAACGCGGCCTCTGGGAGAGAGATCTAGCCATCGTTGTTGGTGTCGACGAAGTGGGGCGCGGGTCGTGGGCGGGGCCACTATCTGTTGGGGCGGCCGTGGTTCCTCGGAAGCGGAGGGTCTACAAGGTCCGGGACTCAAAGATGTTGACCGAAGCCGAGAGGGAGGCCCTATTCGATCGTGTCGCAGATTGGTGCGATGCCTGGGCCGTTGGCCACGCTTCGCCAGCCGAGTGTGACGAGTTGGGAATGTCCGATGCCCAACGTTTGGCTGCGCAACGGGCCATTGCAGGATTAGGTGTGGAACCCGACCATGTTCTCGTCGACGGCAACTGGGACTTTGTTGGTGGCGCCACCAAAATTGTTCGTGGCGACAGCACATCGCTTTCGATCGCAGCCGCCTCGATCTTGGCGAAAGTGACCAGGGATCGCATCATGCGAGATCTAGCTGCCGAATTCCCCGGGTATGCCTTCGAGGGAAACAAGGGTTACCCCTGTCCCATCCACAAGGCTCATCTCCAGGCGGCAGGGCCGAGCACAATTCACCGCAAATCTTGGGTGTTCATGGATCATTTGATGTGGAACGGTGTGCCTCGTTTTGTCAGACCAGACGACCAACTCGTACTGCCCTTCGAGACCTAGCAACGGACGACTAGGTCAGAACCATCTCAACGGCCCTAGCGCCGATCATCAACGCTGGCGCATTGGTGTTGCCGCTGGTAATCGCCGGCATCACAGAGGCATCGGCCACCCGCAACCCAGTTGTCCCATGGACTCGGAGTTGCGGATCGACAACATTCGTCGTTTCATCCTCACCCATACGACAAGTGCCGACCGGGTGATAAAACGCCTCGCACCGACTGCGTATGAAGTGCTCGACGTCGCTGTCGGAGACAATGTCGGAGCCAGGGACCAGTTCGTCGCCGCGGACAGTGTCGAATGGAGAAGCGGCGAGGATTTCCCTGGTGATGTCGAACCCGACGCGTAACGCCCCGAAATCCTCTGGGACGGATAGAAAGTTCCCGCGGATAACAGGAGCGACATTTGGATCGGTGGTCCTTGCTATCACTGATCCCCTGGATCGCGGATTGACCAAGACAGCCCCGAGACTGTAAGCATGACCGTCAAAGGGATCACGACCATGATTCTCGAAATGCGCAGGACCAAAGTGGAATTGGAGATCAGGCTCATCCAGGTCGGGATCGGAGCGGACGAAGGCTCCCGCCTCAGCCACATTGGATGTCAGCCGACCCCTTCGAAACAGCGCCCACTTGGCGAGGTCCAGCGGATTCTCGGCATCGTCCAGTGTCGCTCGCGATGTGGAGACCTGTATAACCCCGATCACCAGGTGGTCCTGGAGGTGTTCGCCGACGTGAGGGCTGGCCGCGATCACATCGATTCCAAGCGAAGCCATAAGCGAAGGGGCTCCTACACCGGACATTTGGAGGATGTGTGGTGAACCGATTGCACCGGCGCACAGGATTACTTCGGACGACGCCGACACGTTGACTCTGTTGTTGTCTTTGGTGTACTCGACACCGCTGGCTCGATTCCCTTCGAACACGACTCGAGACACGTGCGCGCCCGTGACCACGTCGAGGGTAGGTCGTCTTATTGCCGGACGGAGGAAGGCATCTGCTGCCGACCACCGCCGGCCTCGCTTTTGGGTCACCTGATAGAACCCGACACCTTCTTGACGCTCCCCGTTGAAGTCGTCGATCGGGGGGATGCCTACCTCCGCTGCGGCGCCAACGAAAAGCCTGGTCAGAGAATTGGGATTGCGGAGATCCTCGACGCGCAGCGGCCCTGTCGCACCATGTAGCTCGGACTCGCCACGCTGGTTGTTTTCCATACTGATGAAAGTCGGTAGAACGTCATCCCAACCCCATCCGGTGGCGCCCGCTTCAAGCCACCCGTCGTAGTCGGAAGGTCGTCCCCTCATGTAGATCATGGCGTTCATTGAGGACGAGCCGCCAAGCACCCTGCCTCGAGGGATATACAAAGAGCGGCCGAGCACATGCTCTTCCGGTTCAGTGTTAAAGGCCCAGTCCCGTTCGGTCATGAACTGCTTGGAGAAGGCTGCGGGGATCCGGACTTCAGGGGAGCGGTCGTTTCCGCCGGCCTCGAGAAGAAGTACCGAGTAGCGAGCCGACAGACCTTCAGCGACTACACAGCCCGCCGAGCCGGCTCCCACAACGATGAAGTCGTACACGGACACACATAAGCACGACCACCGTCGTTAACTTGCTTCCGTGTTCCTAGCGGAAACTGACAAAGTTGTTCTTGGTGGGGAGCGGGGCAAAGCCGCTCAATTTGGCATGGAGATGCTTATCGCCGTCGGCGAATCGGAAGGGGCCCGAGAACTGATCGACATCGAGCAGGCTCACATCGACGGCTGTCTCCTTCATGCCCAAGCGCTCCTCGACTTCGCCGATTACCTCGTCGACGGTGACGCCGCGGTGGTCGTGCCCACAACTCTCAACGTCTCCTCTCTCGACCTCCTCCATCCTGACCTTTATCGGGGCGACGCCGAAACCGCATCACAAGCTCGGAGGTTGATGGACGCCTACGTTGAAATGGGATGTGAGCCTACGTGGACGTGCGCTCCTTATCAGCTCGCGTCGCGACCGAGCTTCGGGCAACAGGTGGCATGGGGCGAGTCAAATGCGATTGTCTTCGCCAACTCGGTTCTTGGTGCAAGGACTGGTCGCTATGGCGATTTCATGGACATCTGTTGCGCAATCACTGGTCGGGCGCCGTACACAGGTCTACATACCGATGAAGGACGATTGGCAACAGTTCAGATCGACCTCAGGGTTGATGAGGACATTCTCGATGGAGAAGTCATGTATCCCGTACTCGGCTACTTGATCGGGCGGTTGGTTGGTCAATCGGTGCCAGTAATCACCGGCCTCGACTCGAGAGCATCCGAAGACCGTCTCAAGGCCTTGGGAGCGTCCGCAGCTTCTGCTGGGACAGTTGGCATGTTTCACGTCGTAGGAGTGACTCCCGAAGCCGGAACCCTCAATCAGGCCCTAGGGGGACGCTCACCCCAGCGAATCGTCACAATCGGACTCGATGAACTGGACGCCAGCCGTGCTGAGCTTGACCATGGAAAGGGCGAACTTGGCGCGGTAAGTGTCGGAGCTCCACATCTGTCTCTGTCTGAGGTCGCTGAAGTTGTCAATATCGCTTCGGGAAGAACCACCAAAGTGCCCTTCTATCTCAATACGTCTCGCGACATCCTGGATCAAGCTGTTGTTTCAGGAGTTGATATTGGACTGGAAGCGTTCGGGGCAACAGTCGTAACCGATACATGCACCTACGTGACCCCAATCATGGGACCCGTGGCGGGTGATGTGATGACCAACTCTGGGAAGTGGGCCTACTACGCCCCCGCCAATCTTGGTGTGGATGTCGCCTTCGGCTCCCTCGCCGACTGTGTCGAATCGGCGGTCGCCGGGCATCGAGTGACGACTGGGCCCTGGTCGTGAGAGTGGATCAGGTGCTGGTAACGGGAGATGCAGAAGGGGAGTTGTTGATACTCGACGAGCCGGTGTCTTTCTGGGGCGGTGTCGACTCGGATACGGGTCGGATCGTTGATCCACGTCATCCGCAGATCGGCGCAATGCTCGGTGGCAGCATCCTTGTGCTCCCACACTCTCGGGGATCCAGCGGCACATCGTCGTCTCTCGTCGAGCTTCTCAGAACCGGCCGGGGACCGATCGGGATTGTCCTTGGGGCTGCCGACTCGATGCTCACTGTTGGCTCGCTTGTGGCCGCTCGGCTGTATGGGATGACTTGCCCAATCGTTGTCGCGGCACTACCCGAACGCTCTTCTGGAATTTGGCACATACAGGGCGAGACTCTGGAAAGATCGAACAGTTGAAGGTGGAGAAACTGACGCAACTTGCCGATGATTAGAGAGAATATGTCAGGCATTGAAGAGCTGAGTGACCTGTTTGAACGGATGCCGGTTGCCCTATATCGCTCAACACCGAACGGTGAGCTTGTTGCCGCCAATAAGGCCTTGGCCCAGCTGCTTGGATTCGAGACCGTTGAAGAGACCCGACGAGCGCTGGTTTCCGTGGAATCGGTTTACGTGAAAACCGAGGAGCGGGCTAGATGGCTCGAGGAAATCACTGCGGCTGGGATCGTCCGAAATTTAGACGTAGAGCTGTCTCGCCCCGATGGTTCCACCGTGTGGGTTCAAGACACTGCGAGGGCGATCACCGCATCGTCTGGCGAAATCCGCTACTTCGAAGGAGCTCTCATCGACATCACGGAAACGGTGAAGGCGAAGAAGGCCAAGGACGAGTTCCTCGCGACCGTCTCGCACGAGCTACGCAATCCGATTGCAGTAGTCCTCGGCCTGGGTGAGGAGTTGGCGACCAACTACGACAGCTTCTCCGATGACGATCGGCGAGACATGGCCGATTTGATCGCCAGGCAAGCAGACGACGCGTCGTGGCTGATCGAAGATCTTCTGGTCGCCTACCGAGACGACGTCAGTCAAGTTCCTGTAGTGCCCCAGGACTTTGACATCGTCAAGGCTTCGGAACGTGTTCTTGAGGTCGTCGACTATCCGATCGACCTGGAGGTGAGTGGTGGGGAGGCATTTGTCCACGCCGATCCGCGACGGACTCGACAGATACTCAGGAATCTCGTCAGCAATGCGCTCCGCTACGGCGGAGACACTGTGGTGATGAGAATCGAACCGGTGGGGGATCGGATCGAGCTCAGAGTGTGTGACGATGGCCCTCCCATTGACGTTGTTGAGATCGACCGCATCTTCAAGCCGTTCGAAGCAGCCCACACAGAACGACACCCGACGTCGGTAGGACTGGGCTTGCCCGTAGCAAGAAAGCTTGCTCGTCTCATGGAGGGCGATCTCACCTACCGGCACGTCGATGACATGTCCTGTTTCGTCCTTTCACTCCCAGCAGTTTGAAGGACCGACGGCCCTAACCTCCGACTGATGCGCGTACTTGTCACCGGCGGAGCAGGGTTCATTGGGAGTCACACCGTTGTTGCGTTAATGCAGGCCGGCCACGACCCGGTTGTGGTTGACAACCTCACCAACGCCGACCCTTCGGTTGTGCACCGAATTGGCGAAATCACGGGAGTTTCACCTGAGCTCCATACCGTGGACGTTCGAGACGCAGACCGCATGGCAGAGATTGCCAGCGACGGGTTCGATGCTTGCATTCACTTCGCGGCACTGAAGGCTGTGGGCGAGTCGGTCGAGAAGCCCATGCTCTATTACGACAACAATGTCGGTGGCACTATCTCACTGCTCGAAGTCCTCGTCGACGCCCAGATTCGCAACTTCGTCTTCAGTTCCTCGGCAACTGTTTACGGCGAGCCTGATCGCTTGCCACTCACTGAGGACATGCCAGTCGGGACGGCAACCAATCCCTACGGCTGGACGAAGATCATGATGGAGCAGGTTCTTCGTGACGTTCAGACCGCTAATCCAACGTGGAGTGTGAGTCTCCTTAGATACTTCAATCCCGTAGGCGCGCACCCATCCGGCTTGATTGGCGAGGACCCGATGGGTGTACCCAACAATCTCATGCCTTATGTGGCCCGTGTCGCTGACGGCAAACTGCCAAAGGTGCGTGTATTTGGCGGAGATTACGAGACGAATGACGGTACAGGGGTTCGTGACTACATCCATGTTGTCGACCTGGCCGAAGGTCACGTTGCCGCCCTTGACACCCATGGGGACGACCCCGGCATTCACGCCTACAACCTCGGCACCGGTGAAGGCAACAGTGTGCTCGATGTTCTGAAGACTTATGAGGAGCAGTCGGGAAAGTCGATTCCATATGAGATCGTCGAACGAAGACCTGGCGATGTTGCCGCAAACTGGGCAGACGTGACGAAGGCGCGCACCAGGCTTGGTTGGGAGACCACCAGGGATCTCGCCGAAATGTGCGCAGATTCGTGGCGGTGGCAACAGAATTCGGGGTAGGTACCCTCATTGCGTGACCGATCTAATCGCTTCCGCCCAAGAATGGATCAGGGGCGATCCCGACCCGTCGACACGGGAGGAACTCCAGGCCCTCATCGATTCTGATGACATCGGCGCGCTGGCTTCCCGCCTGGACGGCGAGCTCACCTTTGGCACGGCAGGAATTCGCGGCAAAGTCGGAGCCGGAACCAACCGGATGAATCGAGCGGTAGTGATCAGGACGACTGCTGGTCTCGCTAGCTACCTTGCGGCATCGGGAAGCCCGGCCAACGAACCCGTCGTCGTTGGCTTCGATGCCAGGCCAACAAGCAGAACCTTTGCCGAAGATACCGCTGGGGTTCTAGCCGGTTCGGGGCGTCGGGTCATCTTCTTCCCTGAATATGCGCCTACCCCCTTGGTGGCGTTTGCAGTCAAAAATCTGGGAACCGTTGCGGCCGTAGTGGTGACTGCATCTCACAATCCGCCGGCTGACAATGGCTACAAGGTGTATTCCTCCAACGGCGCGCAGATAATCCCTCCCACCGACTCAGAAATCTCGCTCGCGATAGCCAACATCGGCTCGGCGGCGGATGTGCCACGGATCGAAGACGTTTTCTCAGGCACTTCAACCCTGGTCACGCCTGCGCCCGAAGAACTGGTCGACCAGTACTGGCGTGCTGTGGAGTTGAGTCGACCTGACCCCCACCCATCAAATATGAAGGTGGTGTACACCCCAATCCATGGCGTAGGCGGAGAACTGCTTAGAACCGTCTTTGAACGGGGCGGACATACCGGCCTGATCGAGGTGCCTGAGCAAGCTTCGCCCGATGGCACCTTTCCGACTGTGTCTTTTCCGAACCCCGAGGAACCCGGAGCTCTCGACCTGGCCATCGAATTGGGGACACGAGTCGACGCAGATCTGATCGTCGCCAACGATCCCGACGCCGACCGGTTCGCGGCCGTCGTCCCCAACAATGGCAAATGGCGTCCGCTCAGTGGCAATGAACTCGGAGTGCTTCTCGGTGACTACGTCCTGCGTCACTGGTCTGGCCCGCGCAAGGCGATCGTGATCAACTCGATCGTGTCGAGTCCCATGCTCGGCCGAATTGCCAAAATACATCGTGCCCGTCATGAGGTGACCCTCACAGGTTTCAAATGGATAGTGAATGCGGGCCTTGCTCTCGAGACCGCAGGGAAAGGCGTCTTTGCTTTTGGATACGAAGAGGCGCTGGGGTACACCATCGGGTCGACCGTTCGTGACAAAGATGGCATTTCGACTGCTTTAATTTTTTGCGATTTGTTCGCAGGCCTTAGGGAGAAAGGGCTGACTGTTCTCGATCGTCTTGCCGAATTGTGGGGCGAAGTTGGCGTCTGGGCGAGCGCACAGCACTCGTTGGTAGGCCAAGGGGTGGACGGCCAAGCAGCCATTCAGGATGCTGTCAGACTGCTTGCCGACAATCCGCCCGATGCTGTGGGTGACACAGAGATCGCCGGCGTGATCGATTACCGCGCCGACGCTCAGGACAGACCCTTCTGGCTCGGTGAGCAAGCGCTCGTTGAACTTTCGCTTGGGACGAGGGGGCGAATACTGGTCCGGCCAAGTGGGACCGAGCCGAAACTCAAAATCTATGTAGACCTCACAGAACCAGCTGGTGACAGCCCCCATGCCCAACACCAGGATCTAGAGCGGACTGCAGTGGAAATCGCCTCATCAATGGCGGGGCACTTTCAAGTCTGAGGTGCGAAGCCGACGTTGTGAGCTAGTTGGATTTGTGTGGGTCCCTGTGCGTATACAGGTAGAGCCAACCGAGCCCATGGATGGCCACTGCGGCAAGAAGAACCACCGCTGCTCCAACGTACCCGACAAACAAGGCGGCAAGCGCGGCAACTACTGCTGTCGCTACCAACGCAACCCGTACACCATTTAGAGGTCCGAACACGCTGGAGACAATACGCGACGGTTGTCGCTATCCATGCCAGAGTCCGGCAGCGATGAAGAAACGTCTGCCGTTGTCTTTTGCAGTGCTGTTGACTTTGACAGCCTGCTCATCGCCGGATTCCTCCTCGACTACAACGGTCACATCGGCTCCCGCTCCGTCTTCGTCCACGTCGTCAACAACCAGTACATCCATGGTCACGACTACAGCGACGGAGGTGACCACTACCACCACATTGGTGTCGGAGCCATTGGGGTTGATTTCGGAGACTGGTATCCCGATGGCGATCGTCCAGAGCACCGATGGCGGCCATGTGGTGACAACGCCTTGTGGAAATATGGCGACGTTGTCGCATGGAACGCCGCTAACAGAAGTGGAAGTTGTTCTTGACCCTGGTCACGGAGGTCCCATTGACACCGGTGCGGTTGCCCCGACTGGGATGCCGGAAAAGAGGCTCAACCTCGAGGTGGCTCAGCTGGTCCAAAGTTTTCTGGCCGTGCGCGGCATCACGTCGGTCTTGACTCGAACCGATGACTACGCATCACCGCTCAGCGTGAGGGCCAACTTTGCCGACGCTCTCGAAGCCAGCGTCATGGTCTCAATCCACCACAACGCTCCGACGCCGGAGCCGTCCGCAGCGCCGGGAATCGAAGTCTTCGTCCAGCGAGACTCTGATGCCTCGAGACGACTCGGCGGTCTCCTCTGGCAGAGTGGAATGGCTGGTCTCGGTGTCTTCGATATCGCTTGGGTATCCGCAGAGGACGCGGGGGTGATGACTGTCCTCAACACTCGGGGTGACGACGCCTACGGAATCATTCGTGCTCCGAAGACCCCAACGGCGCTAATAGAGCTCGGATACATCTCCAGCCGTCCCGAAGCGCAGCTCCATCAAGATCCGAACTACGCCATCGTTGCGGCAAGGGCTGTGACGGATGCGATTGAGCTCTTTCTGACGACCGAAGAGCAGGGTTCGGGTTTCGTCGCGGGGCGTGTTTTCAACCCCAACCCTGGTGTCGGAAAGGACGTCTGTGTGGACCCCGACCTCGGCTAAACCGGATTGACAGTGCGCTAGCTGGCGGCCGTGGCCCCACGCTCCCAAGAGGCATAGAGAGTTCGGTATACGCCATCCTGAAGAAGTAGCTGGGTGTGACTCCCGTCCTGAACGATCCGACCTTCATCAAAGACCAGCACCCTGTCGGCGGCCTCGGCAGTTGAAAGCCGATGAGCAATAGTCACCACGGTGCGGTCTGTAGTCAGTTCGGTAAGCGCCCTGCCGATCCGAACTTCTGTAGCTGGGTCGACTGCGGAAGTGGCTTCATCGAGAAGGAGTAGATCGGGCTCCGCAATCGCGGCACGTACCAGCGTCACGAGTTGACGTTCGCCTACAGATAGGGCGCCACCGCGTTCTCCGACTTGCGTTGCCAAACCATTAGCCAACTCACCTAACCAGCCGCTGAGGCCAAGTCGGTTGAATGCTGCATTCAGCTCCTCCTCGGAGGCGTCCGGTCTACCCATGCGAACGTTGTCAGCAATTGAGCCCCTGAATAGGACCCCCTCTTGGGGAACCATCACGACCCGATCTCTGAGGGAGGCGAAACGAATGGTTTTTACATCCACACCACCGACATAGACGGTCCCGTCTGACGGATCCATCAGGCGAGTGAGCAGCTTTGCAAACGTCGTTTTGCCCGATCCGGTCTCACCCACAACTGCAACCCGTTGTCGTGCCGGGATCTCAACGCTCGTGTCCCGCAGAGCCGCCGGGTGATCTTCTTTCGAAGAGTCGTACGGCCGGGGATAACGGAAGGTGACGTCATCGAATCTGACTCCAACAGCCTCATGAGGGAGAGACACGCCTTCGTCTCCTGGGTCAGCCACGTCCGGAGCAATATCGAGGACATCAAGAACACGGCGCCACCCAGCCACTGCTGTCTGAGCCTCATTGACCGCTTCACCCATCACCTGGACCGGTTGCACAAAGAGCTGGACCAAGAAGAGAAAGGCGACGACCGTGCCGACGCTCACCGAGCCCGCTGCAGCCAGGAGCGTCCCCACCACCAAGACTGCCGCCACGATCAATGACGAGGACACCTCTCCTGCGCCTGAGAAGACGGCAGAAATCCTTCCAGCCTCAACTGCTGCCACCCGATGTGCCTCGATGGCATCGTCGAGCCTCTGCCGTGTCCGGTCTTCGATGCCATACGCGCGAATCACCGGCGCACCTACAACAGTCTCCGCGAGCAGGGCGAGCATATGGCCCACACGCTCCCGAACGACGAGGTAGGCGACCTGGAGTCGGGTCTGGAAAGCTCGGATCATCAGCACGACGAAAGGCGAAAGGGCGAGCACAACAAGTCCAAGTGGAAGTGACATGAACAGCATCACCCCGAGCGAAATGATGGCCTGCAGCCCGTTGACGATGAGCATCAATCCAGCCCACTGCATGAAACGACTGATCTGATCAACGTCTGAAGTCACCCTTGCTACCAGAACCCCTCGCTGCTCAGATGCCTGGTGCAACATCGACAAGTCATGGATGTGACGAAAAGCCCTGATCCGCAAACCTGACAGTGCTGTTTCCGAAACCTTGGCCAGTCGCAGGTGCATCCATCCGGTGGCGCCCGCAGTGACCAGGACGGCCACAAAAGCGATCATTGTCATCTGTGTCACAAACGCAAGGTCTATCCCGCCGTCTTCCAAGCCTCCGTCGATGATTTGTTGGATGGCGATGGGGACGACCACACGTCCGGACGTCGCGACCACAGCGATCGCGATAGTCCCCAGGAGACCTCGTCTCAATTCGGGAGAGAGACCCAAACCACGTCGGATGGTCACCATCGCACCTTCGATGGGGGCCGTTGCTGCGGATTCGGTTGGAGTAGCAGTTGTCGTCACGCCGAATCCTCTAACTTGTCATAGGCGTCTATCAACTCTCGATACTCAGCAAGTGAGGCATAGAGCGATTTATGAGTGCCTCGGTCGATCACCCGGCCGTCTCCGACGAAAATGACCTCGTCGGCCATGACGATGGATGACCTTCGATAGGCAACGATCACAACGCTCGTGTCCAAATCGGTGAGGCCGGCGAGGATCTCACCTTCCACAGCCGAGTCCACTGCTGACGTAGCGTCGTCGAGGATGAGCAGCCGGGGCTCCCGGACCAGAGCCCGCGCCAGGGCAATTCTTTGGCGTTGCCCGCCCGAAAGTGTTGCGCCGCGTTCGCCGACCACGGTGCCGTAGCCATGATCGAGTTCCTCGATGAAGGTGTGTGCCCGCGCCAATCGCGCCGCATCTACGACCTGATCGTCGGAGAACTGTTCGCCGAGGGTGATGTTGTTATAGACGGATTCGTTGAACAGAAAAGTTTCCTGAAACACGATGCTCACCGCATCAGCGAGAGCGTCTCGATCCAGATCCAGAAGAGTGTGCCCATCCAGGCAGATCTCTCCCCGGTCGGGGTCAAAGAGGCGGACCAGGAGGTGGGCAATGGTCGACTTTCCCGAACCGGTGGGTCCAACCAGTGCAACTGTGGCACCGGCCGGGACGTTGAGAGACACTGATCCGATTCCGCGACCTTCGTCGATGTCTTGTAGTTCGAGTTCGGTGACCGTGCCGAGGAGATCTTCGTGTTCTGTCTCGGGATACAGATACGCCGCGCCATCGGCGCTTGCGGCGGCCCCACCTCTGCTGACGGGACCGTGAGCCCCATACGCGACCTGCTCCCCATCTTCAAGGACAGTTTCCACGCGTTTGAGCCCAACTACCCCTCGTGGCATCTCGCCAAGCATCCAACCAAAGACCCTCATCGGTAAAGCAACCAGACGGAACAAGTAGGCAAAGGTGACCAGGGTCCCAGCTGTCAGAATTCCCAGTTGGACGCGCCAAGCGCCCACCGCCAATACAGCAATGATCCCAAGGCTTGGGAGAGCTTCGATAAGCGGATCAAAAACGGCTCGAAGACGCCCCACCTCGACCATTCGATCCCTGAGCAGCTCAGATCGTTCGCCGAATCGCCCGACCTCATCGTCTTCCCGGCCGAGCGTCTTGACCACAAGTGCGGCATCGAATGACTCGTGGGCAATGTCCGCAACTTCAGAGCGCAGTTGTTGAGCAGAAGCAGCCACCGCTCGCATCTTTCGCTGGAAGATGAAGTTTGCAGCCAGAAGGGCCGGCCCGACTGCGAGTCCAATCAACGCCAGAAAGGGATCGGTGATGATCAAGAGGATCGCTGTGATGATGAGCATGATCACCACGCCGAACGCCATCGGTAGGGGAGCGGCAATGAAAGAGGCGGCCTCGACGTCCTCGTTTGTGTTGGCGAGAAGTTGTCCAGTCGAGTGTTTGCGATGCCACTCGATTGGCAGGTCAAGGTACCGATCGGTCACTGCGATCCGATCGCGATATTGGAGACGATGTTGTGCGTAGTAGGCGCCGGCACGACGAAACGTGATTCCCACCGCACGTAGCGTGGATACTCCGATGAAGAGAACGGCTGCCCCCGCGAGTGCTGCGGTGGCGACCTCTCCGGCTTCGGCCGCCGGGAAGAGGATCGAATCGGTGACCCACCCAATCACAAGAGAGGAAACAACAGTCATGACTGCGTAGAGCGCAGCTCCCAGGCCACCAACAAGAAACTCCTTGGGGGCGCGCTTCAATTGTCGCCAGATCAGGTGGAAACCGCTGCCTAGAAGATCAAGGTCCTCCGTTGTGGTCTGACCATTTTCCTCAGCCATGAAATCCCGAGGCTACGACCGGGTGTCGCCAACCCCAATCTCTACGAGGTGTGCTGACGCTCGAAGGCTGAGAGCACAGCGAGAAGTGAAGCTGTGGTGATGTTGGAGTCAATGCCGATTCCCCACCTGAGCTCACCTCCGCCATTGACGCTTTCGACATAAGCCACGGCCTTGGCGTCAGCACCCCGACCGATGGCATGTTCGGTGTAGTCGACGACGTCGAACACCTCACCCCAATGCCCCCGAATGGCCTCGACAAAGGCTTCCACGGGTCCGTCACCTTCGCCAACGGCAACAACTTGCTCACTATCGACCTCAAGTTGAGAGCTGACGGTGGTGTGTCCTTTGCCACCGGCCGTCGAGGTATGCAACTCGTGACTGACTAGACGGAAGCGGGAGTCGTCTCGCAGATAGGTGTGCTGGAAGGCGCTCCACATTGCTGTTGGTGTGATCTCGGTTCCTGAGTCTTCCGTGATGTGCTGGATCGTCTTGGAGAATTCGATCTGGAACCTCCGCGGAAGATCGAAGCCATGTTCCTCTTTCATAACGAAGGCAACACCACCTTTGCCCGACTGCGAATTCACACGGATCACGGCCTCATAACTACGCCCGACATGTTTCGGGTCGATGGGCAAGTACGGGACACCCCAAATGTCGTAATCGTCTGGCTGAGCGCTGAGTCCCTTCTTGATGGCGTCTTGATGAGATCCTGAGAAGGAGGTGTACACCAGATCACCGACGTAGGGGTGTCTGGGATGAACCGGGAGGCGATTGCAATACTCCGCCGTGCGGCGTAGCGAGTCGATATCGGTGATGTCGAGCTCTGGGTCTACACCATTGGCAAACAGATTCATCGCCAGGTTGATGATGTCGACGTTGCCTGTGCGTTCCCCGTTGCCAAACAGAGTCCCCTCGACTCGGTCGGCACCCGCCATGACGCCAAACTCGGCGGCAGCCACCGCGGTTCCCCGATCATTGTGAGGATGCAGGCTCAACACGATTGACTCGCGATTTGTCACATTGCGACCGAACCACTCGATGACGTCCCCATAGGCATTGGGGGAGTAGCACTCGACGGTTGCCGGCAGATTGAGAACGATCGGATCGTCGGGCGTTGGCTCCATGACCTCCATGACCGCTTCACACACTTCGACTGCGTAGTCAGGTTCGGTGAGAGTGAAACTTTCTGGCGAGTATTCGTATCGGACAATGGTGTCGCCAGTCGACTCCTCGAGTTTCCGACAGAGCTTTGCAGCGTTGACCGGAATCTCCTTGATCCCATCCTTGTCGAGCCCGAACACCACCTCTCGTTGTAACGGGTTAGTCGAGTTGTAAAAGTGAACTATCGCTCGTGGTGCACCGTGTATGCAGTCGTAAGTACGCTCGATCAGCTCGTCTCGACACTGAACGAGAACCTGAATGGTCACGTCGTCGGGAATCAGATCATCTTCGATCAATTGCCTGACGAAGTCGTAGTCGGGCTGACTTGCCGACGGGAAGCCAACTTCGATCTCCTTGAAACCCATTTTCACCAGCTCTTGAAACATCCGAAGTTTGCGAGGCGGGTCCATCGGATCGATAAGCGCCTGGTTGCCATCGCGCAAGTCGACCGAACACCAGATGGGCGCCTTATCGAGAACGACGTTGGGCCAGGTCCGATCTTCGAGAACGACGGGCACATACGGGCCGTATCTTTCGAACGGCATCTTCCGGGGTTTGGCATTGGGTGGTGGCATGGGGTTGTCCTGGGTCGTGAGGTTTTTCTGGCAAAGAAAGAGCCCCCTGGCATTTGGGGGCTGGCGAACACGGATATGAGCGCGTTCGCCTACATAAGAAGAAGGAGGTCAGAGCGCTTGGTGCTGTTCACGAGTGAGACTTTAGCGTCCTCTCGGCAACGGACAAGAAATCACTCGATTTCAGCGAGGGTGACAGAGGTTTTGACCTCGTTATGTACAGGGAGGCGAATGAACTGCGTACCCTCCAACTTGACATAACGTGGATTATGGGCGCAATTGGGGTCAGGTGGCTTATCAACGTCCTTGGTATCCCCTGAGCTCGATCACTCAGTGGTCAGGTAGCGCTCAACGATGCGATTCACGGTGTTGATAACACGCACGGTCATTGTTCCAAGCTCGCGCTCAATGCCTGGAATACTGATATCGGAGTCGAATTCGCCGGCCGTCGGCAGCCAGTAGACCTCTCGGCCTTGGATTGCCAACAGGTCACTAGCCGTACTCATCGCCCGGACTTTCTCGATGGATTCGTGCTTGGGCGTCGACTTGAGGAATCCGACGTACAGCTCGCCGGCCGAACCTTTGATCACCTTCGCTGTGAACGGTCGGTTTTCGGAAACCGATCTCACCTCTGCCGCTGTGCGAACGATGGTCGGTATGTCGAACCCGTAGGCCTTGAGGAACGCAGCCTCGATCTGATTGATGAACTCGACATCCACTTCATTGTCGATATCAAAGATCACATTTCCGCTGGCAATGAATCCTTGGGCATAAGACGCACCGACGCTCCGAAAGGCCTCGCTGAGATGGGCGTTTTTCGTTCTTCGCCCCGTGGTGTTGATCGCTCGGAGAAAGGCAACATGTCGCGACATCTCAGGCACCGTCGTCCATCTTCGACCTCCTCGCTTCTCCATCCACTCCTGGCGAGCCTATCGCCGCGTTCGATAGTCTTCCCCTTCACTCTGGAGCTAATCTTCGAAACGGCCGGAGTCTGGAACAAGCATGCATTGGTTGCTGATCTACCTGGTTTGGATGCTCTACATCCTGTTAGGCATGGGTGTACTCGAGGCAGCTTCCGATCGAACGAACGATCTTCGTGGTGCCCGCACAGCCCTTGTCGCCGGAGCGGTGTTCAGCTTGATGATGACCGTGCTGATCCTCTGGTTTGGCCCCGTGGATCCGTTCGGCAGAGGCTGAGCGGAATGCCGTCTTCCATACGACAATTGCTCGGATGGATTCTCGTGTTGTTGTCCGTCTATTTCGTGTCGGTGGTCGTCTATTCGACAACCCAGCTTGCTGAAGGTGCCGTTGAATTCACGGCGTGGCTGTTTGGAGCGATCCTGTTCGGTGGTTTGGCCTATCTATCGGGCCGCTCTGGTTGGCGTATGGCGAGGAAGCCTTCGACCCCAAGCGAGGATTAGCGAAAATCTATCTGAGGAACCAGCGGGCCCGACCAAGCAATGGACCCTGGACTTGATCTCGCTGCCACCGCATAGAGGCAGTCTGGCAGGCAGGCGAACACCATCTTTGAGTCTTCCGGGCGGGCTGAAACCGGTTCCCACACTCCAAACACACCAACCATCCGGCACCGTTGATCAGTTTGCGCCTCATCAGATGGAGTCAATGATACAGCTAGGGAAACCTCCGTTGCCTGGGTAGCGTATAAAAGGTCAGGAATATCCGGCGATCCTCAGGTGGTTTAACACCTAGATCATCTCTTCAGGAAAGGTCTACAACAATGGCAACCGTTGCCCTCACAAAGGACACATTCAACCAAACGATCCAGGACAATGACACTGTCATCGTCGACTTCTGGGCTGAGTGGTGTGGGCCGTGTCGCATGTTTGGTCCTACGTTCGAATCTGCTTCTGAGAACCATGACGACATCGTGTTCGCAAAGGTCGACACCGAGGACCAGCAGGAATTGGCAAGCCAGTTCGGTATCCGCTCAATTCCGACACTGATGGTGTTCAAAGATCAGATCGTTCTGTACTCCCAGCCTGGAGCCCTACCGGAGCCGGCATTCCTCGACTTGATCGGCCAGATCAAAGAAGTGGACATGGACGACGTTCGTACTCAGATGGCTGAACACGAGAGTCACGAGCACGAGCACGAGCACGAGCCCGCATAGACATCAAATCAGCTGCACCTCGCGAGAAGCGCCCCACGTGGGCGCTTTCTCTTTGCCTACAGCTGCGCGCGATACACCGAAACATGCTGTCGAGAATGCTCGTCGAATGGACGCCGGTCATACCAATCCCAGCGATTCTCCAGCTCGAGACCAGCTAAACGTGCCATCAGATCCATCTCTGAGGGCCAGACGTATCTGATTGATACCGGGAGCACGACAGTATCGCCCGACACAAGACGTCGCACCATGTGTGATTCTGTTCTCTGGCCTACCGGATCGTGGATCGACATTTCATAGGCATGTTCCTCATTCGAGGAGATACTGGAAACACCCATCCGTGTGTTGTTCGCATCCCAGCGGTCCATGTCGGGAACAAACGCGTCGACCACGAAACGTCCGCCAGGTTCAAGATGTTTGGCCACGTTGGAAAAACATTCGACCTGTCTGTCTTGGCTAGTAAGAACGAAGAGCGTGTTGAAGGCGAGGTATATGAGCGGGAACGTCCCTTCGACGTCGACATCTCCGATGTCACCAATCTGGACTTCGATGTTCTCGCCACCTGGTTTGAGGCGCATCTTGTCAACCATGTCTTCAGATATCTCAAGACCGATCACGTCGACGCCCTTTTTGGCCAATGGCAATCCAATCCGACCAGTACCGATCGCAAGCTCCAACGCCCTCGGAGGCGAGCCGGCGAGGCCGGCTAGAAGGTCGATGGTCGAAGGCTCTACTCCCCCATATATGTCGTCATAGAAGGGGGCCCAAACCTCCCCGTAGGTGTTCTTGTCGTGCTGGCTCATCCGATGACTCTGCCACGATCACGGTGACTCAGTGGGCGATTTCCTAGTCTGATGTGATGTCGGCCGACCCCAACGTGATTGAAGACATGGAAGCGGCTGACGTTTCCTTCGAAGAGATGCCGTGCGATCCCGCATTGGCGGATACCGCGCAGTTCTGCGAGGCCTACGGGGTCCCACTCGAGCAGTCGGCCAATGCCATCCTGGTCGCATCGAGAAGGCCCGAAGGTCACAACGCAGTGTGTCTCGTTCTCGCCCATACCCGGTTGGACGTGAACGGCGTTGTTCGCAAGCGCCTCGGTGTGCGCAAGGTGAGTTTTGCGCCGGGCGAGTTGACAAAGGAGCTGACCGGCCAAGAGATCGGTGGCGTTACGGTCTTTGGCCTACCCACCGGCTTGCCGGTGTGGGTTGACACCCGTGTCCTCCAGCACCCCTGGGTGATCATTGGGGCCGGCTCACGAACCGCCAAGATCAAACTTGACCCTCACCAGTTTGAGGGTCTCGAGGGCTTCGAGATCGTCCAGGACCTCGCCAAAGCGCCCGTTTCAGACTGAGCTCATGAGTTGCTTCCGCGCGAAGAAGTAGTAGCCACCGATAAGGATCACAGCAAAGCCGAACCACTGGAATGCATAGCCGAGATGGGGCCCCTCGTCGGAAAAGTCAGGGACCGAAAACGGCACCGGGAGGTCTTCGCCTCCAGAACGCGCCATCACCAGATACACCGGAGCCAGCTGGTAGTCGACCTGTTTCTGGATTCGATCTATGTCCACCCGACTCACAACGACCAAACGACCCTCTGCGGGGTCCCGCGGGCCAAGAGCGGGTCTCGTCTGGCTGAGCTGCACCCAACCTTGCACCATTCCTTCGACTGGAAACGGAGGGGCTGCGTCGACGGGCACAGTGTCCATCGTCAGTGGTATCCACCCCCGGTTGACAAGGACAGCGGTTCCGTCTTCTTTGATCAAAGGTGTGATCACGTGGAAACCGGCTGTATCGCGATACACCTGGGATCTGACCAGCACTTCGCTGTCGACATCGAAGATGCCGGTCGTCCTGGCATTTCGATATTCAATTTGGGAGTAGTCGGCGCCGGACTCAACGAGGATCTGGTCCAGATCGATCGACGGCTGAGCGGTCTGACGCTCCCCCACCGTGTTAGCAGCACGTCTCTCGTCGAGCCGGCCCAACTGCCAGAAACCAAGCCATACGAAAACGGCTGCCACTACGAGCACCACAAGAGTTGCGAGAACCCATTTCGGTTGAAGCAGACGTCGATCCATTCAGGCCGCTAGTGGGATCTCGTCGTCGTCGGCCATCCCCTGGGCTGCCGCCTCGATGGACATCTCGTCGCGGCGGACTGCCACCGGGGACGAAGCGAGACTCAACGCTGCCTTGTCACTGATAAGACCCTCTGAAAGCAGGATTCTGCTGAGATCGTCGGTCCAGTACCAGGGCATAGTGACACCTCCTGTGAAGACGGCAGGGCAGGGACCTGACCCACGATAGACCAGGCGTCAAAACTGAATTCGTGCATGATTTGCATGCCTAATTCACCGACACGGGTTCTAGATCTTCCAGGTCTTTCAGGTTGACCTGTTCCGCGACCACCTCAACTCTGCTCTGTCGCCCGTCAGGGCTTTCCCAGAATCTGCGTTGGACGGCGCCACATATCCATACGCGTTGACCTTTTGTGCCTGGGTCGGCTACCAGGTCGTCATCCGGGTCCCAGAGCGTGACCGGAATGACATCGACCCGGTGACGTGGATGCTCGGTTTTGGTTGTCACCAGATAGCGCAACAGTCTCGAACCGGAGTCGAACACTCTGAGCTCAGGATCGGTCGCCAAACGTCCCCAAAGGACCATGAGATTGAGATCTACCTTCATTGCACTCTCCCCTACCTAATGCGGGAAGTGCGGCTCTGGCAAAGACCTTGCCGGGGCGCCGTGACAGATTTCTCAGGTAAGGGCTTGGCGAAGCTCAGCGACGCCGTCAAAGTCGGTCTCGTGGTCCTCAAGCGCAGAGACCAGTCGCCGAGCGGCATCTTTGTCGCCGGCTTCGAGGGCGACGCGCGCGGCTACGTACCAGCGACGCAGTTCGCCAGGAGAAGGGGATGCAACCAGGCGTTTCGGTTTGATGATCGGCCAGGCCTCACGAGGCCGGCCTTCGTCCAGAAGAAAGGACGCATAGACAACCCGAGCTTCGTGTGAGATCGTGGCGGAGATGTCGTGTTCCTGAATTCGTTCCCAAGTCTTGGTTACGTCGTCTTTGCGGCCGAGCGCCCGAAGACAGTCCATCTCCACCGGCATGTGGATGAGATCACCCGTGATACGTCGGAAGGTGCGCAGCTCTCGAAGTCCTTCTTCCCACATGCCCGAGCGGTATGCAGCGAGACCGAGCAGCTCTCTCACTGTCGACGAGCGCGGTGAGAGTTCTTTGGCTTTGCGCAGCTCAGCCGCAGCGGCCGGGTACCGGTCATCGGCAAAATGCTCCATGCCCTTGGTGAGATGACCAATCGCAGGTTCGCGTCGGTCCTTCGGAGTGGATCTCAGGATCTCATCCCGAACCCACTTCGGTACTTGGCCTGAAGGCACCGACGTGATCGACCGATGGGGTCGGGGTCTACTGTCGTGCCGCCCCCCTTTTGGAGACCCTTGTTTCTTGTTGTTGTCGGACCCTTTGGCCACGGGATCTCCTACATAATGAGAGGGCCTTCACAAGTGAAGGGCCGCCAACGCTAGTCAACGGCCCTTCGACGTTAATTGCCCGGCAGTGACCTACTCTCCCGGGGGACTACTCCCCAAGTACCATCGGCGCTGGTGGGTTTCACTTCCGTGTTCGGAATGGGAACGGGTGGTACCCCGCCGCTTTAGCCACCGGACAAATCTCTGAGCGTCGGGCAACCCGAGCACTCCATAGCGAGCACATCAATTGTTTGAATTCTTTATCCAAGCCCTCGGCCTATTAGTACCGGTCCGCTGAACGCATTACTGCGCTTACACGTCCGGCCTATCAACCTGGTCATCTGCCAGGGGCCTTAACCCTTACGGGTGGGAAATCTCATCTCTGGGTGGGCTTCGCACTTAGATGCCTTCAGCGCTTATCCCTTCCGAACATAGCTAACGAGCCGTGCCCTTGGCAGGACAACTCGCACACCAGAGGTTCGTCCACCCCGGTCCTCTCGTACTAGGGGCAGCTCCCATCAAATTTCCTGCGCCTGCGGCGGATAGGGACCGACAGATTTGTTACTCCCGCCTCTTCGGGTGGCGGTGGTCAGGTCATTTCTGCCTGACTCTGCATGTCGCCATGCAGCTCGGACTATATCTTCACCCATCCTGGGATAGGTGTTCGGCGTATAGTCTCTGAGGGTTCTGGATTCCTATGGATCGTCTC
>CAXMOW010000018.1:0-258 GCA_964195235.1 uncultured Acidimicrobiia bacterium
TTCTTCCCTCGATCGTTCTCTATTTGCAATTCGCCATCTTCGACCGCGCCAGCGCGGGTCTTGGTTGGATGACAGCTTCGGCATTGATGCTTGCCACGGCGGTGGCGACCCTTGCGCTCGAACGCAAAAGCGATGTGGGTCGTGCCCGTGACAGCGAAGGCAGGCCAAAGCCGTCACGGTCGTTGGTCGCCGCAATTGTCATGGCTGGCCTTGTCGGAGTGGTCGCGGTAACCGCCGCCAATAGCGCATCGGGGGCTA
>CAXMOW010000018.1:268-32690 GCA_964195235.1 uncultured Acidimicrobiia bacterium
GCCCTGGTGGTGGCAACATCTCCTTCGACCGTTTTGCCGAAATGCAACAGAAGTTGATCAGACGAGCCAACGACCCTGTCTTCAAGGTCACCTACGACGAGCGAGCCCCGGATCTCAGCCAGGTCTACTTCACTCAGGAGACACTCGACCGATTCGATGGCAACAAGTGGAGTCGCAGTGGCGGCTCCAACCCTTTCGATGGACGTGGTCTCGGACAGCTGACCAACGCCTATCAGGGCACGACAACGGAATGGACCCAAAAGATCCACAGCACCGGACTGGTCGGTCCAATCGCTCCCAGTGGCGGAGTCCCCATCGACATCCAATCCGTCGACAGCGACACCGGCATAAAATCAGGCGAATTCCACTATTTTCCTGACTCGGCGTTATATCTACCTACAGGGCTCGGACCCGATGACGTCTATCAAGTGACTGCCCTGTCCCCGCAGCAGTTCCAGGACCTTGGTGCCCTCGCTACCGGCGACAATGGCGAACTGAGTCCTCTGTTTGCCAACGCAAGCGAAGCCGGTCGCTTCGATCACATCGCCGGTCCCCCGCCCAATACTGAAGTTGTAGTACCGGACGACCTCGACTCATATATCGAGCTGCCGGAGAGTCTCCCCATTGGTTTGCGGAACACTGCCAGGTCGGTAACGTCCGACGCCACCACCGACTACGAGCGGGCCTGGATGTTGCAATATTGGTTCCGCGATAGCGGAGACTTCACCTACAGCGTCGATGTCACCTCCGGTCAGACCTCCCTCGACCTCGACGAGTGGCTCAACGACTCGACCAGTCTCAATTGGAGGACGGGATATTGTCAGCAGTTCGCTCTTTCCATGGCGGTGCTAGGTCGTGAACTCGAGATACCCAGTCGAGTTGTCCTTGGTTTCACACCGGGAACACCCAAGATCGCCGAGAACGGCACCAACTTCATCGAGGTGCGCGATACCAACGCTCATGCCTGGGTTGAGATGTGGATGGATGGATTCGGGTGGGTCCAATTCGACCCGACACCGCGCGACAACACTCAGCCTGGCGACACTCAGCCGACCAGTCTCACCGCGGGTTTCGATCCCGCCCGCTTCACTCCGGAACAATCGCCAACAGAACTCCAACCACCGGACTCGACGTCGACCGGTCCGTCCGGCCCAGACTTCATTGAAGAACAGACCGCCTCCGCCCAAACGGGCCCACGATGGTGGCTGATGGGTCTTGTGGTGGTTCCACTTGTCCTGGCGTTGATCCCATTGACCAAGTGGCTACGTCGTCGAGGTCGTCTTCATGCAATCCGCAATGGTGACATCACCGCGGCATGGGATGAGTTGGTCGATCGGCTCACCGACCTGGGTAAACCGGTGCCCCCGTCGAAGACACCGGTGGAATTCGCCAAGGAGACCGACTCTGCCCTGGTCCCGATTGCCGTTGACTATTCGTCGACCATATACGGGGGTCGGGAAGGTCAAGGTGAGGAGTCACACCTCTACAGCGTCGGGGGTTGGGTCCACAACAATTTCGACAGCATCGAACGTCTCAAGGCTGCGGTAAACCCCAAATCGCTGCTGAAGCGAGACTGAGCTAAGACCCGAAGGCCTGACGCTCTTCGGCGACGTCCTCCTCGACCGTTCGAAGCATATTGAGGAAACGGTCGCGGTCGAGCTCGAAGTGGCTCACGTCCTCCTCGACCTCGCGAGCAATTTCGTCAATTGCTACGAAAAAGGCTAGTTGGCCTTGACGAAGAGCATCCATGAGCTCACCATCGTCGCTGCTCACGGTGAAAATCGACTGACCATCAGTGACCAGTTTCACATCGGCGAGGTGGCCTTCCATGTTCCCCTCACGTCGGAGATAATCCCAAGCCCGACGCACGCGTTGCAGGGACATGCCGTTGTCGAGAAGGCTGCGCACAACGCGCAAGGCCACTAGGTCACGGAAGCTGTAGAGACGTCTGACCCCTGGTCTTCCCCCCGACCCCTGAACGGACGGGCTGACCAGTGCCATCCGATCCCAGTAGCGCAATTGATGATGGGTGCAATTGCTCAGCCGGCAGGCTTGCTCGGCTGTAAATGCCTGCTCCACGTTGTCCTTTCTAAACCTTTATTGGCGAGCCCGCAGCGAGGGCTCGCTCCTCTCCGTTGCATCAGTGCAGCCCGCGAGTACACCGACGGAGCGGGAACAATAGCCGGTTTGGCACAGCGACGAGCGAACGGGTCCGAGGGGGCCTACTCAGCCGGTTCTTCATCCACTTCGGAAGGTGCCTGGCGCCATCCGCGAACCCGCAAAGCGCCCACAAGAGAGGTGGACGAAGCCACGAGAAGTGCAAATCCCAGGAGAGCAACCCATGTCGTTGACACGTACGCAATGACGATTATCAGACCGGCGATCACGCCAAGTAGGGACAGACGAACCCCAACCCGTGAAGGACGCTCGATTCGCTCGACGGCGCGGGCAAGCTCTGGGTCCTCTTCGTAGAACTGACGCTCGATCTCTTCGAGGATCTTCTGTTCGTTGTCGTCTAACGGCATCTTGTCACCCGGGCTCATCAGAGCCATTGCCCACATCAAACATTACACCGACCGGCGACACAGTCATGAAGGATCTTTGCCATTGTCATCGCCGTTGATCAGTCGGGCGGGAGCGACAGCCGAATCTCCGAATCTGTCCTTCACTGCGGCTATCGCGTCTTCGACGCGAGCCCACTCGTTCGAACTCTCGAGATCGAGCTGTCGCGGCCCTTCGCTCGGCTCGAGTGAAGACGCTCCGAGACCAAGCAGTCGTACTGGCCGGCTCAGGTCAAACTGACCCAACAACTCGGTAGCCACGCGGAAGAGATCGCGCGCTCCGAGTACAGCACCGTCGAGAGTCTGACTGCGGGTCGGAGTCGTGAAGTCGTCGTAACGCAGCTTGATGGTGATTGTTCTCGCTGCCAAACCGCTCCGGCGAAGCCGCCCGGAGAGTCGTTGAGCGTGTGAGAGCAAAGAGGCCTCGATGACCTCGCGACCAGTCAGGTCGGTCTCATAGGTCTGCTCGACCGATAGGGATTTGGCCCCGATATCTGGTACCACCGGTCTCGAATCGCGGCCACATGCCAGATCGTGGAGGTGTCGGCCTAAGGCCGGTCCCAGGGCCGCAGTCAGCGATGTTTCCGGCAGCTCTGCGATATCCCCGACGGATTTGACTCCCAGTCGCTTCAACCCGGTCAGAGTTGCCGGACCCACCCCCGACAAGACTTCAGCAGGCAAGGCGTGCAGGAATTCCGGTTGGTCTGCTTCAACGATATGTCTCAGCCCGTCGGGTTTGGCCGCCTTCGAGGCAAGCTTTGCGACGAATTTCGTTGATGCCACTCCCACCGAAGCTGGGAGACCCAATTCGGTTCGTATTGACATCCTGACTGCCTTACCGACGTCGACTGAGGATTGGTAGTGACGTCGTAGCCCTGATACATCAAGAAACGCCTCGTCGAGACTGAGCCCCTCAACTAGAGGCGTGTACGAGCGGAACACATTGAATACCTGGACCGAGACGTCGCCGTAGCGACCGTGGGCTGAAGGGACGACAATCAGCTGAGGGCAGATCCGCAACGCTATCGATGTTGGTTGAGCAGACCTGACTCCATACTCACGTGCCTCATATGAAGCACTAGCGATCACACCCCTGGGGCCAACACCCCCAACCGCCACCGGCTTTCCAACCAACAACGGGTCATCAAGCCGCTCCACCTCAACGAAGAAAGAGTCCATATCAACGTGAAGAATCGGCTCGGGCCACACAGTCATCCCGAAGTTACCCATAGTTTCGAGTAGCAACGGCCAAAATGGGCCTATGGCCGCACTTGTCCATCTTGTGAGACATGCAGAAGTCGATAATCCCGACCATCTCGTCTACGGATCGATGTCAGGTTTTGGACTCTCCCCACACGGTCTGGAGCAGGCGCGCAGAGTGGGTCGCTATCTCGGCCCCCGACCGGTGGTATCAATCTGGTCATCCCCTCTCGAGCGCTCGCTACGCACCGCGGAAGAAATCGCCGCCCGATCTGGTGTACCGGTGAAGGTCGACAATGGATTGCGTGACTGGCAGCTATTCGATCGGTGGAAAGGTCATCGATGGGGGTCCATCTCCGAGGTATTCCCTGGCGAGCTGGAGGCATACCTGGACAATCCCGATCGTCTCGACTTCGCTGAAGAGAGTCTGGGTGACCTATCCGAACGCGTAGCTGAGGTTGCACGTCGGCTCGATGAGGAACACCCCCACGGTGACGTTGTCATCGTCTCACATCAGGACACCATCCAGGCAGGACGTCTACGCCTGCTTGGGGCACAAGTATCCGATCTCCACAATGAACCTCCCGGACACGGGGCCGTGCTCACTCTCCGCCCCGGTGTCACCTGGCGCGAGGAAACCGTTTGGGAGCCGGGAGAGTCTCCGCGTTTTGGCGAGAAGTCCAACCTACGCGTCGTGAACAGCGATGAACCGACGCAGCCAACTCCGGCCTAGTCACCAGCCGGACTCCGGCTTAGTCAGCTGCTGAACTTCGGCTTGACACCAATCCGCTGCGAAACTCGGACCGTGAAGTCGACAAGCCTTACAAGCACGCCTCTGATTGCTGCCACCGCCTGGATAGTCGCCCTCATCGTTGACCCGGGTGGGTTTGAGCCGGCATCGGTCTTGCTCATCGGGTTGGGTCTTCTGGCTATGGCAACTGTCGCTGTCGTGGGCATGGTGTTGTCGGGCGGGCGCTGGGCGCGACGACTTGCCCTATTCGCAATTGTTGCCATGGTCCTTGTCGCCACCATCCGACCGATCGACCCAATCTGGTTTGTTGCTGTCGCACTTACAGCGGTGTCGCTGGCTTCGATGTTCCTTCCAGGGGTAACCGACCGTCTCCGCAAACTTCCCTCTTCGTCTGGACCTCCTCCCCGCTCGGTCTTGACTCCGACTGTGTTGCTGACAGTCCCGTTTGCTGTTGGCTTCACCGCCGTGGATGGAGAGCCTTGGGCAATGATCGTCGTCGGCGTCACAGCCTTGGTCGCGTCGTTTCTCTACGCCCGAGTTGTTCCCGGTGGTCTTCTTGCCGTTCGCATCGTGTGGCCGGCCATTGCCTTGGGCCTGGCACCTCTTCTCGGTTTCGTTGGAGGTGCGGTTTCGGCCTTGCTCGGCCTCGTTGTGGCCGGTCTCTCGTGGCATCCTTCCGTGAAGGTTGCCTTTCACCCACCAACCGAGGCTGGCAGCACTTATCCGATCCCCCCGGAGTTGACTCCGAAGGAAGTCCTGGATGCGGCACAAATCGATGAACGCGGGAACCCTCAATGAGAAGGTGGCCGAATCCGTGGATCGCTATACCCGCCGTGGTAATGGGGTTGCTGGCCGGCGCCCTCGGTTGGGTTGTCACCGATGTCAGCTGCCGTCAGGACGGTGGCGGGTGTACCGGATGGTCAATGACCATTGCGATAATCGCTTTCATTTCGGTCACAGTCGGCTTAGCCCTGGTTCTGGTGCTGGTCTATCGCAGCCTTGCCGAGTGGAACGAGAGAGCTGACCGATAGATCAGTCGGTCAGACTCGGCTGACGATGAGTGACACGTTGTGCCCACCGAAACCGAACGAGTTTGACATGACATGATCAAGGCTGGCCTCTCTAGCTTCGTTGGGCACATAGTCGAGGTCACACTCAGGGTCGGCTGTGACCTGGTTGATAGTTGGAGGCAGCACTTGATCTCTGAGGGCCATCAGAGAGACGACGGCTTCGGCGGCTCCTGCCGCCCCCAGAAGGTGGCCTGTCATCGACTTGGTAGAGGACACCGGCGTATTGCCTGCAGCCTCGCCGAGAGCTAGGTGGATGGCAGCAGTTTCGGTTGAATCGTTCGCCTGGGTGGAGGTTCCGTGAGCGTTGACGTAGCCGATGTCGCTGACATCAAGCTGGGCATCATCGATTGCGGACTTCATCGCCCTCGAAGCCCCCATTCCCCCCGGTCTTGGAAGTGTGATGTGGTAGGCATCGGCCGACATCCCATATCCAGTGACCTCGCCGAGAATCTCGGCATCGCGGGACTGGGCGTGCTCCATCGATTCGAGAACAAGTGATGCTCCGCCTTCGCCCATCACGAATCCATCACGATCCAGGTCAAAAGGTCGTGACGCCCCTTCGGGGTCATCGTTCCTGGTGGACAGTGCTCGTGCCTGGTTGAAAGAGGCAATTCCAAACGTGGTGATTGCCGCCTCCGCTCCACCGGCGACCATTACGTCAGCTGCCCCCCTTCGGATGATTTCGGCAGCATCGCCGACGGCGTTTGCGGAGGCGCTACAAGCGGTCACGACGCACGACACCGGCCCGGTCAGATTGGCCTCGATCGAAACCAGGCCTGCCGCCATGTTGGGAATGATCTTGGGCACACCTGTGGGCGTCACCCGGCCGGGGCCACGCTCGGAAAGAAGGTTGATCTCATCGATAAACGAGCCCATCCCTCCAAACCCGGCACCCACCATGACGCCGGCCCTGGCTGACCCTTCGGAGTCTTCGGAATAGGCGAGCCCGGACTGAGCAAGGGCTTGTCTGGATGCAACAATGAAGAACTCCGAGAAACGATCGAGTCGTCGCGAGTCTTTACGATCGAAATGTGCGTCGGTATCCCAAGCAACTACCTCACCAGAGATCGTCGTCTTGTAGTCCTTCGTGTCAAACAAGGTGGTATGTCCGATGCCGGACACACCATTTTTGATAGCCGACCACGATGATTCGACATCAAGTCCAACGGGAGTGATCGCTCCCATCCCGGTGACGACGACTCGTCGTCGCTGGGACGTCATCTACTCGGCCTCAGAGCTTCCCTTGGACCATGTCAATTGCTTGGCCAACGGTGACGATCGACTCTGCCTCCTCATCGGGAATCTTGACATCGAACTCGTCTTCAAGAGCCATCAACAGCTCGACCACGCCGAGACTGTCGACGTCGAGATCCTCTTCGAAGTTGGCCCCGTCGTTGATCTTGTCGGCATCAAGGCCGAGCTCGGAAACAAGGACGCCGGTCAGGCGTTCCGAAACTGCGTTCCTATCCATTTTCTCTCCTATTTGCTTAGTTTGTTTGTGAGAACCTACAGGGCAATACCGCCGTCGACGGCGATCACCTGGCCCGTGATATACGAAGCTTGGTCGGACGCGAGGAATCCGACCAAACCGGCAACCTCTTCCGGTGTTCCGAACCTCCCCAGCGAAATCGCCTGGGCTGCCGAATTCTTTACGTCTTCGCTCAGAACTTCGGTCAAATCGGTGGTGATGAACCCGGGCGCTACCACATTGACGGTAATGCCTCTCGAGCCCACCTCTTTGGCGACCGATTTACTGAAGGCAATCATCCCTGCCTTGGAAGCGGCATAGTTGGCCTGACCAGGATTGCCGCTGATGCCGGCCACAGACGCGACCGAGATCACACGACCCCACCTCGCCTTGAGCATGCCACGCAATGCCGTCTTTGTGCAGAGATAGACAGATCGAAGGTTGGTAGCGATCACATCGTCAAACTCCTCGGGACTCATCCGAAGCAAGAGATTGTCTCTGGTGATCCCAGCGTTGTTGATTAACACTGTCACACGACCCAACCCACTTTGAACTGTTTCGAACATTGTCGACACCTGATCGCCATGTGCCACGTCGGCAGCCACGGCAAGGGCTCTCCCACCGTCCGCCTTGATCTTTGCCACCACCTCGTCGGCAGCGGCGTTGTTATGGGCGTAGTTCACGCCCACCGCATGACCGTCGGCGGCCAGCCGCAACGCTATCGCTCGACCAAGTCCACGTGAAGCCCCGGTGACTAGGGCAACCCTGTCTTCGACCAGCTCCGTCATGACATTCTCTCGGGGAGCCCGAAGAAATCGAAGTTTGGTTTCAGGAGGTCCAATGTCGTCAGATCGGTTGGAGGAAGCTGGGCATTACTTTCTCCGAGTGGTTCGATCCGGGATCCCCAGCGATAGACGATAGATCCCCAAGTCAACCCGCCTCCGAAAGCGGCGAAGACGATTGTGGAGCCGGGGTTGACCCGTCCCTGCTGCAAAGCCTCAGTCAGAGCGACCGGAATTGTTGCGGCCGACGTATTCCCATACGAGTGAATGTTGACGAAGACCTTTGCTTCATCGAGGCCGATCCTTCGTGCCGTCGCGTCGATGATCCTCACATTGGCCTGATGCGGCACCATGAGGTCGACGTCATCAAGAGCGACCTCCATTTTGTCGAGCGAACGAAGAACAGACTCGCTCATCTTGGTCACTGCCCTTTTGAAAACTTCCTGGCCCTTGATTGACAGGCCACACATCGCGGGATCCGGATGGATTCGATCCCCGTAGGTGCCATCGACAGGCACAGCCAGAATGTGCCCGACCGACCCGTCCATCCCCAGATCTGATGCCATCATGCCGATCGGCGCAGCGGTTGGCTCCAGGACAACGGCACCTGCCCCATCACCGAACAGGACACAAGTGTTGCGGTCGGTGAAGTCCATCAGGTAGTGGAGCTTTTCGGTGCCAATGAGAAGGACGGTCTTGTAGTCACCGCCCCGGATCATGTTGGTCGCTGTGACAAGGCCATAAACGAATCCTGAGCAGGCGGCGTTGATGTCCATGGCTGCTGCATTCCATGCCTCCATCCGCTTCTGAACCACAGAGGCTGTCGAAGGAATGATGGAGTCTCCACTACACGTGGCCACGAGGAGAAGATCAACGTCGGCGACAGTCTTGCCAGCCGCGGCGAGCGCTCTCAGACCGGCGACAGCACCAAGTTCAGAAGCCTCAACGTGGCTGATTCGTCGCTCCTTGATTCCGGTCCTGGTGGTGATCCACTCGTCTGAAGTGTCAACCAGTTGCTCGAGATCATGATTGGACAGCACGTTTGGCGGCATACACATGCCCCATCCCGTGATCTCAGCGTTTGTCATTGTGGCTCCGATCACGTCATGGTACCGATGGCGTCGGCCGCGGCGGCGATGTCAGCTAGGGATGAAACCACCACAACTTGAATCCCGTCCAACGTCCGCCGGACCATGCCCGCAGTCACATCTCCGGGCCCAAGGTGAACGAACGTGTCTATCCCCGTCGACGCCATGTCTTCGAGACTCTCGCTGAACCGAACCGGAGACACCACCTGGCGGGCCAACATCTCCCGGACCAACACCTGGGTGTGTGGACGCGCCGTTGTGTTGGACCAAACAGGAAACTCAGGTTCGCCCACTTCTACGCCATCAAGCGCCGCCGTGACTTCGGTCTTGGCTGCTTCCATGAACCCTGAGTGGAAGGCTCCGGCAACCTTTAGGGGCACTGCACGGCGAACACCCAGGTCGCGTGCGTTCCCTACGACCCAGTCGATATCCGCCGTACCGCCGGCGAGTACTACCTGACCGGGGGCATTGATGTTGGCGACCTCCAGTCGCCCACCATCTTCTTGGCGTCGGTTTGCGATTGATTGAGCCGTCTCCACATCGGCGCCTAGCAAAGCGACCATCCCGGATGAATCGGCGTCGGCCGCTGTCGCCATCGCCTCACCACGCTTCGCGACAAGTGCGAGTGCAGAATCGAAATCAAAGGAATCGGCCGCCGTCAATGCGGTGTACTCCCCCAGCGAATGACCGGCAGCTCCCGATGGCCTGCCGGAAATGACATCGTCGAATGCCTCCCATAGTGCGTAGCTAAGGGCGAATAATGCAGGTTGAGCATGTTCGGTTCGGATCAGTTCGGCCTCGGGACCATCCATGCAAAGGTCACGCAACGACCAACCGAGGATGGCGTCGGCTCGCTCGCCAAGGAGGTCAGGGCGCGCTTCGAACAGGTCTGCGCCCATTCCGACAAATTGACTTCCCTGCCCAGGGAAAAGAACTCCAACACTCACTTGCAACACACCACTAGATATCGGACTCCGCGATCGTTTCGGCGGTTACGACAATGCCGCGATCAGACGATCGGCGTCCGTGGCGTCGACATCCCGATGGGTGACAATCCGCCACGCGCCGGCTCTGGGAGGGCTCACACTGATCTTCGACGTTTTCAATCGATTGGATACTTCATCCCAACTCATCCCGAGAGAACCGAACTCGATGCGAATCATGTTCGTCTCCACTTTTTCGGGATCGACTGACCCGGGGAAACGCTCGGCGAGACTCCCTGCAAGTTTCTGCGCCAATTCGTGATCCTCGACCAGACGGTGGCGTCCGGCTAATGCGACGCGTGCGGCCGCCGCTATCACACCAGCCTGACGCATGCCACCACCCAACCTTTGACGGAGATAACGGATCTCCGCAACCGCGTCGCCGGAGCCACAGGTAATTGACCCAACCGGGGCACCAAGTCCCTTGGAAAAGCAAAACTGGATCGTGTCGGCGGTCGCAGCCCATCGGTGTGCCTCGACGCCGGTCGCAGCAACCGCGTTGAAGATCCGGGCCCCATCGATATGCACTGAGATCTCATGACGCCGCGCCACCGCTGATGCCTCCTCCATCATCTCGAGAGGTACCACCCTCCCCCCGCTCATGTTGTGGGTGTTTTCCCAGACCATCAGACCAATGCGAGGAAAGAACCCGGCCATCTCCATCGCATCCTCGACGTCGGCAGCGGTGATTTGACCCCCTTCGCGATCGACGGTTCTGAAGCCAACACCACTGAGAGCCTGCGGTGCTCCGGCCTCTACCGATCGCACGTGGCTGGCACCATTGGCGAGCACCTCTTCGCCGGGGTGAGTGTGGAACATGATCGCTAGCTGATTGCCCATCGTGCCGGTGGGGACAAAGACAGCAGCTTCCTTGCCAGTGACTGCAGCCGCCTCCTCCTCGAGTGCGTTCACCGTTGGGTCGTCGTGGTAGACATCGTCACCCAAAGGAGCGGTCATCATCGCTTCCAACATCTCAGACGTGGGGCGGGTAACCGTGTCGGACCGGAAGTCAGCTATGCCATCGGGAAAAGACACCGGGCGATGTTAAGCCCATTGGATGTGCATGTGGGCATACTCCATACCCCCTGCGGGCAGGCTGCCAACTAGCCGCAGCGCTAGCCGTAGAGCCGGTCAATCGCTCCGCTGAACCTCTTGGGTAGAACCTGTCTGGAAAGCCCGACTACCTCTCGAACCATGCCGAGAAGGTCCCCAGGACCATCCCAATGCTCCTCAACGATGTCCTGACCGGCCCTCTCGATCAAAGAGTCAACTGCGAACATGATCAGGATCACATCGTCGGCCCACCCGATGACCGGGATGATGTCGGGAATCAGGTCTATAGGACTGACCACGTAAGCGGCAGCCAGCCCGAGGGTGAGCTTTGCCCTGCGTGGTACCCGAGGATCAACCAAAAGTCTCCCAACCAGCTTGACCAAGTTGGGCAGCATCAGAGCTGCGTCGGCGATGAGTCTCTGGCTCTGCAGACTCGAGCCCTCGGGCGGCAACACATCATCAGGTCGGACCGTATTGGGCTCCTGATTGTGTTCTTGGGTCATTCGATTTCGATCTTTTGGCTGGTCGACACCTCACCATTTTGGTCGGTTTCGTCGCCAATACCGCCGATTTCCTCGATCACCGCCTCGATGGCCTTGAGACCTTCAACCGCTGCCTGCAATAGGTGATAGACAGCCCGACGACCTGCGCGACCCATTGCCTGGACCGCGGGTGATGGTTCTTTCATCCGTTCACCTCCCGATCTCCAAATGTCACCTGTAAGACCCCATCGGCCAAACGAGCTTTCGTCACCTCACGTCGGTGCAAGGCATCAGGGAGAAGAATAGATCGACGGTACGGCCCAACTTGGATATAAAGCTCATGACCGTTCCTGGAGACATTCAGATCGGATTTCTCGATGAACGGAATCTCCAATTCCATGGTCACCGCTCCATCTGTCTCCTTGATCTTGAATGGTGATTTCGCCTCATAACCGAAGATGGGGTCGATGTCACCGTATAGCTCGGAGGCCATCAGCCGAAGACGGTCAACACCCACCATCTCATCATCGAACAACCGTAGTTTGAGTCTCGGGACATCGGCGAAAGCGTCTTCGAGTACATCAAGGTGACCCTTTTGGATAGCGCGCCACCGCTCGAAATAGGGATCGGCGACCACGTCGGGCAGAACCCGATTGATCACAACACCGTCGACTCCGTAGCCGAACAACCCGAGGTAGCTGTAGGTGCGGCGTGCTTCGTCGATGACCATCTTTTCCGGGTTCACGACAAGTCTCGCAGACGTCACCTCTGGCTTTGACATCAGGGCTTTCACCTCTTCTACGGCTTCGAACACCGATTGCGCAGCGCTGAAGACTTCATCCTCTGGTATCGGCAAGTCGGTTAGCTTCGATAGCAGAGGTCGCGCAGCGCGCATCAGACGCCGTTCGGTCGGCATCACCTTCTCGAAGTACCAGGACAGCACCTCAGGGAGTGACAGAAGTCGCAGAGTCTCCGCGGTCGGGGCACAGTCGACCACGATCACGTCGTATTCACCCGACCCGGCGTGTCGATTGACCTCCAGAAGCGCAAACAGCTCGTCCATGCCAGGGAAAATCAGGAACTCCTCAGCCTCGATCCCGGCTACACCGCCCCAATCGAGCACAGCCATGAGTTGACGTCTGATCGAACCCCAATACCGGTCCAACTGACGCTGTGTATCTATCTGTTGCCCATCGAGACCATCTACGACACGTGTGGGCTCCGATGCAAGCGGCATTGATATGGCGTCGGCCAGCGAATGAGCCGGATCAGTTGAGGTGACCAGCGTGCGGTGCCCGGCGTCCGCGGCTGCCAATGCGGTCGAGGCAGCGACGGTGGTCTTCCCAACACCCCCTTTGCCGGTGACAAGCACGATCCTCATGTTCAGTTGCCCTCGGCGACCCTCTTCCTCAGACCACGCAGCGCGGTGGTGACGATTTGCTTTTCAGCCTGTCGTCGGAGGAATCCTGGGAAAGTGAAGTTTGGTTCGACGGCCAGCGAATAGATCACCTCTGTCGCATCATCCTTGCGAGTGAACTGGTACGAACCTTCCAGTGACTTCAGGTCGTCGCTCTCCTCAGCAACCCAACTCAGCGTGTGTGGGCGATCGTGGGTGTACTGGAGGACATATTGAATCTCTTTAATGCCGATATCGAGCACCAATCGAGCTTTGTCCACACGCCCGTCAGAATCGTTCTGGAGAATTTCCACTTCCTTCACCCCGCTAGCCCACTCGGGGTATGCGCCGACGTCGGCTGCCACGTCGTAAAGGGATTCGGGACTGGAGTCGATTTCCAGTCTCGAGAAGGTTCCTTCAGTCATTTCAAAACTTCTCTCGGGTCAGGCGAGGCTAGTGGTGTGTCGTCCAAATGGTGCCAGGACCCGAAGGCCGTGTCTCTTGTGTGACAGAGCAATGGGCTACTGAGAAATCCGGGCAGTTTCAACCATTGCGTTCTCAAGACGCAGAAAACGCCCGGTCGCCCGGAAGTAGCCCGCGTTGTGACAGTGTGTTTTTCCGATTCGCCAGTGTGTGGCCTGAGCCTGGTGGACGTCACCGTAAAAATGATGGCTCGGTTGATACTCCACGATGTAGTCATGAATCGGTCCCGACCCCCTTTCCTCCCGACCGGTGATTACATCCCGACGCAAAGTCGCAACGGCGGGCGGCACATGGGTTCCGAGAACATCGACATGACCCAAACCCTCTAAGAGGTCAGTCATCTCTTGGTCGGAGACCTCACCCTCGACACCCATCGGTGTCGCAATACCTCCACCAACCAACCCAACCCGAACACCTTCGATCTCAACAATCCCGCCATGTACATATCCAAACCCCTCGGGCAACGCATCCTTGAGCTTCTCAGGCCGATCCACATTGCCGTGGATCACATACCCGAACCCACCTTCGAGAACATCCGTCATCTCCATGTACTGCCGATCAAGTGCGGCCCTGACCTGACGCCGCAAGCTCTTGACGTCATCGCCGGCCCTCTGCTCCCAAAGCGTCCGCATTCCGTCGTAGTCACCCTCAGCCCGTGCCACCGCCGAGGCATGAGCAAAGTCAAGCCCCAGAACATCGGCGATCGCCCCCTGGCCACTTCGGTAGTCGGTCAGATTCACAAGATCCCCTAGAATCACCAGCGGCTCACCAAGGTCGCGTAGACGAGCCAACGCGCTGTTTGCACCGTGCACATCGGAAACGAAGATCATCCGGCCTCACCCTGAGCCACCGCGTATCTCACCCACAGGATCGACAGTCCGCCAGCACCCAGGGCGATCAGCAGTGACACCTGCCAGCTGAAGCCAAGCGGTGAGAATTCTGCTGACATTCCTCCCATACCGAAGCCAACGAGCGCACCGACGAGGGCTTTCCCGGTTGTGCCGAATCTGACACCGGGATCACGTTCGGGATGACCAACATTCTCAGCGAATGCACCACCCATGATGACCACGAGGAGTCCGACGATCCCGATGATTAGGGAAACCGCATAAACCTTGACCATTGAATGCGAGGCTAACGGCTGGTCTCGGTTGCATCGTGAATCCGATCAAGACACCCGACGTTCGGCCGGAACCAGACGGAGATGTGGGACCAATCCTTCCTCGGCCAAGTTGTCCAACGCCTCGGCTACATCTTCGCTGAGCTCTATTGGCGTATCACCTAACAAGCAATTGACGACGCAGTCATCACAGGCGCTTGTATCCCGCATGGCGCATTGTTCGCAATCAATCAGCATGTCGGCCAAGTTACGTCAAGGGTGTGACACGTTTTCGCCGACCATTAGTCTGACGGGGCTACCGTGATCCAGAAGGTCCTCCCCCATTAGTACGACCGCCGGTCTGGCACTTGTCGCGTTTCTTCTTCTCATCAACGCTTTCTTCGTTGCGGGTGAGTTCGCCTTGGTCACGGTGGAACGAAGTCGGGTATCACGACTTTCCGAAGAAGGCGACAAGAAAGCGAGACGGATCTCCTCTGGTTTGGCCAGACTGTCATTCCATCTCTCTGGGGCGCAGTTGGGGATCACGGTGTCCTCGCTGGTGCTCGGCCTTGTCGCAGGGCAGACGCTCGGAGCAGTTGTCGAGCCAGTCTTGGAATGGATGGGGATCTCCGCTGACCTCCTCCCAGCTCTGACCATCGCGCTCGCCTTAGCCCTCGGCACCTCGCTTCAACTCGTATTTGGAGAACTCGTGCCTAAGAACCTGGCGATCACCTATCCGTACCGAACGGCAACCAGAGTTGGTATCCCCATGCTGGTTGTCAATGGTGTGTTTTCACCGATCATTCGGGTTCTCAACTCGGCGGCCAACAGGACTATCCGACTAATTGGGATTGAGCCTCGTGAGGAACTTGCAGGGGTTCGATCAATCGAAGAGTTGGAGATGATCATCAAGGCATCTGGTGAAGGGGGCCAACTCAGCAACGACGAGCTGAAACTGCTCACCAGGTCGATCACGTTTGGAGAGAATCTCACGGCTGACGTCATGGTCCCAAGGGTGAGCATCGTCGGTCTGCCGGCCACCGCCACGGTCGTCGACATGCAGCAAGCATCAATCGAATCCGGACACAGTCGCTTTCCGATCTTCGGTGCCGATCTCGACGAGATCCTCGGTGTCGCCCATATCAAAGACAGCCTCAGAGTCTCCCCGGAACAACGGAGCTCCGAGCCGATTACTGATCACATGCGTCCTGCTTTGGTGATCCCTGAATCCCAACCACTGGATGCTGTCCTCTTTGAGCTTCGAACCAAAGGCTCGGGGCTCGCAATTGTCACCGACGAATACGGAGGTACTGCCGGAATCGTTACCTCGGAGGATTTGCTGGAGGAGATCATCGGCGAGATCCGAGACGAACACGACACCGATGCCGAAAAAGTTGCGTCTGACCCCGACGCGGTCTCTGGACTCCTCCATCGTCATGAAGTCGAGACCGCTACCGGATTCGAGTGGCCTGAGGGACGTTACGAGACCTTGGGTGGCCTCATAACCGCCGAACTGGAGAGACTCCCTGAGGTCGGTGACACGGTTGTTGTCGATGGCTGGACACTCGAAGTCCTTCTTGTCGACGGATTCCGAGTCGACCGGGTTCACTTGGAGCCACCAAGGCGAGCCATCGAATGAGTGGCTCGGCCCTGCTTGTCGCGATGATGCTTGTCATCATCAACGGGTTCTTCGTGGCCGTCGAGTTCGCTTTCACCGCGTCGCGACGTCCTCAACTGGAAGGCCAGACAGCGGAGGGGAACCGACGCGCAGGGTGGGCGCTGGCATCGATGGATGAACTACCGGTGACTTTTGCCGGAGCCCAACTAGGGATTGCAGGTGCCTCGTTGGCTCTCGGCTTTGTCATCGAAAGCTCGTTGGAGGTGGCCTTTGAGGACTTCTATGACGCCATCGGCCTGCCGGAAGGTGCAATAACAACTCTTTCATTGGCCACCGCGCTTCTGATCGTGTCGTTCGTTCACAACGTCTTCGGAGAAATGGCGCCTAAGAACGCAACCATCGCGGCGCCTGAGCGAGTTGCGCTCCTCGTCTCTGCACCCTTTCGAGCTTATGTAACGATCTTCCGACCCATCATTTTCGTTCTGTCGTGGCTTGCCAACGGAGTGTTGAGACTGTTCGGCGTCCAAGCACGCCGGACCATAGAAATGACCCACTCTCCTGAGGACATCGCAAACCTTGTTAAGACAATTGGTGCAGGCGGCGTGATCGACCCGGGCTCCTCGAACCTTCTGACTTCCGCCCTCAGCTTCCAGGACACTGTTGTGGCAGAGGTCATGGTGCCGCGGCCCGATCTGGTCGCAATGTCGGCTTCGGACTCAGCGGCCCAGTTCGAACGACGGGTGGTGGAAACGGGACATTCAAGAATCCCGGTCTACGGAGAAGACCTCGACGACATCCGTGGCTTCATCCATGCCAAGGATCTCCTCCATGTCGCAACCGGCCGTCGCCATGAAGCAATTGCGGAGTCGCTGGTCAGGAGTGTTCCCATCGTCCCTGAAACGATGCCGATCTCACCGGTGATGGAGATGATGCGCTCCGAAGGCGTCCATCTTGCAGTCGCGATCGATGAACACGGAAGCGTCTCTGGTCTAGTGACTCTCGAGGACATCGCCGAGGAGCTGGTCGGTGAGATCAGGGACGAACATGACGTGGGCGAGATCATTGAGATCCGACCCGCTGGACGGAACCGCTTTCTCGTTGCCGGCCAAACTCGACTCGATCGTCTCGAGGATGTAGGCGCCCATTTGCCGGAGGGCGAATACGAGACCGTCGGCGGGTTCCTGATGGATCAGCTAGGTCGTGTACCCAAACACGGGGACCTGGTCAGTGGAGAAACCTTTGACATGAGTGTCCGTCGCATGGAGGGCCGAAGGGTCCGTGAAGTCGAACTGAAAGTCAGCCCGACTCAATCCACTTGATCGAGGAAGTGGAGAATCTCACCCACATAGGCTTCTGGGTCGACTTCGTACGAGGCGACGTGGCCGGCTCCCGGAACCTGTATCAGACGAACCAGGTCAGGATTGTTCTCTGCAAACGAGATGCTCTGCGTGACTGGTACCGATAGGTCTTCAGTTCCGTGATGGACCAGCACAGGGATACGAAGTGATCCAGAGGAATTCTCGACATAGTCGATGGACTTCCAGTTCACATCGATTCTGAGTGATGTGAAGAACTTGGCGATCCAACTCAGTGTCGGTGGGACGTTGAACGGCAAGATGGGAAGCTCTTCCATGCTTCCCTGGAAGTCGACGGTGTCGCCTAGGTCGATGTTCGGTGAGTCAAGGAACATCCCTTTTATCTCGTCGAGATTGTTCTTGAAGACAAATGAGAGGATGTGTGAGCTACCAGTGCTCAGACCGCTGAAGACAATGGACTCCGCACCGTTGAGTTGGGCGAAATCCATGGCCCCAGAAATGTCTTCGAACTCGGTCACTCCGTAGCGGTAGTAGCCACTCGGATCGACAGGCTGGCTCTCGTCGTTCCTATAGGTGATAGCCAACTGTGGGTAGCCGGCTTCCTGAAGTGGTGCAAACAGATGCTCCGCCTCGGCCGGCGTGGCTCCAAGACCGTGGACGTGGATTACCCAAGTGGTTCCATCAGCAGGCAGGTGCCAAGCCTCCATCTGCCCTAGAGGTGTCTCATATGAAACTTCGACAATCTGATAGTCGCCTGACGGGGTGACGATGGGATCGGGATCGGGCGCGAATCCGTCATCAATCAACCGGCTCGAGTAGTACCAACCACCACCGATGTGGGCAACGAGCAGCAGAGCGATCGCGGTCCAGAAGATCCCACGAAAAATTGATCGAGATTTCATCGTCTCAGATTCTGGTACGTATCAGCCCGGTGGCAATGACAAACCGCCGACGAGATGCTCCTCGTGGTCTGTCACGGGAATTGGATCGGCGCCGAACGTTGGCTCCAACGCCCAGGCCTCCGACATCGTCTCATCGACACGCACCGACATTGCCTCGTCCATCAGGTCACCCGCTGGAGAGACTCCAGCGCCGGCAAGACGTTCTCGACGGACCAGTCCGATCAAACGGCCCTGGTCGGCAACGGCCAGGGTGCCCTCGGCATGGAAACGCAATATGTCGTCCGCCTGACGCAACGGCGCCACGTAGACCGGATCACCCATGAACCGAAAGACCCTTTCCGGGGCACTTCGAACAACCACCGCCCCAGCTTGTGCTGTCCGCCGTAGCCGGGCACCCGGACCAAACATCGATCGCTGCAACCACGAGCCACCAGGTGCGCCGAGCACGAGGAGTGCGCCGTCATCGAGACTGTCAACCAATTCGGAAACTCCCTCGACTTCGACAACACGACTCTTCAGTTCGGGAAGCGTCGCCCCTATTTGGTGGAGCACATCTTCGGCGGAAGCAAGACCATCGTCTGGCGAAGCTGCTGAGACCATTTCGGCCTCAACACCCAGCGCCCTTCCCAGCTGTGCGGCTGTCTCAGCTGCAAGGAGGGAGTGTGGGCCTCCCGCTACGGTTGCTACCACACTGGTCACGTTCTCGGGCTGGAAATCCACGGGTACCGCGACGCTTATCAGTTCGAAGCTGCCGGGTATTCGGCGCGACACCAAGAGGTCAGCCCGCCGAGTGATGCACTGGTCTTCGATGTCGCCTGCGATGCGGCTCGGCTCTCCCTCCGCCAGAAGATCGGCCAACTCCGCGCAACCACGACCTCTCGTCCAGACGACAGCCAGGTCGTCACCTCTTGGGGACGTGAACTTCATTTCAGCTCCCGAGCTTGCCACTTATCGCTCCTCGCTGCCATCAACCCACACCCTAAGACAGAAACGCATTTCGACCACCTGCTCATTCCTGACACAGAATGGCACAGCACCATGACAAGATTGCCACATGGAATTCTCCGACGTTCTCGCCAGGCGCCGCATGGTGCGCAACTACAAAGACCAGTCGATCGACGACGAAGCTCTTGCCCGGATCGCTGATGCTGCCCTACGGGCGCCATCTGCGGGAAACAGTCGCGCCATTGGTGTCGTAGTTGTCACCGACGAAGGGGTCAGATCCGACATTGCCGGCCTCGCCGATGAAGCCTCTTACGTCGCAGCAGGTTTCGACCCGTGGATTTCACGGGCACCGGCGCACATCGTTATCTCGGTGAGCGAGCAGGTCTACCGGGACCGATACTCAGAGCCCGACAAACTGGGACCAAACGGTGAGCAGATCGAATGGCCGATTCCCTACTGGTGGGTCGACGCTGGCGCAGCAATGATGGCTGTCCTCCTTGCCGTGGTCGACGAAGGTCTTGCGGCAGGATTCCTCGGTGTGCATTCCGTGCCCGATTTGGCCTCGAGGCTTGGGTTCCCAGCTGATCACATACCGATTGGTGTCTTGACGGTGGGTCATCCTGCTGAGGACCGACGTTCGGGCAGTCTCGACCGTCCACTCATGCCACGCTCCGCGGTGATACATCACGACCGGTGGACAAACCGCCATCCCACTTGAGACGACACTCAATCGCCGGCTGGAAGCATCCTCTCCAGGACCTCGAGTGCATCGGCCAGGTCTGATTCACGCACCAGAACCTTCACGCCCTGTAATGCTTCGATAGTGGGGATCGAACCTGATGCAACGTCACGTTCGACGAGCGCGTCGATGCCGAATGTGTCCAGTTTGGCTCTGACCAGATTCGCCTCGGTGACCGTCGAGTACGTACCGATGGCTGTCAGATCCATTCCGGAACTGTAAGTGACCGGGTGCGATACTTGATTTTCGATGCGACACGTAGAAATCAGTTCACTAGCCAACGAGCGGATCAAGCGATTGGTACGACTCAGAGAGCGAGCCCATCGCGACGAAGAAGGAGTCTTTGTCGTAGAAGGCGACCGTCTTGTGAACCGAGCAATAGCGCGCGGCCTGAATCTCCTAGAAATCTACGTGACGCCAGGGCATCGGCTCGAAGACGAGCCAATCTCGACAATTGTGGAATCGGGTGTTCTCGACAAGGCGTCGTATCGGAGTCAATCAGAAGGACTTATTGCAGTCTTTGAACAATTCCCCACACGACTGACTGAAATCGCACCCGAGTCGACCCCGTTGATCTTGGTTGCCGAGTCAGTCGAGAAACCCGGGAACCTGGGAGCAATTCTCCGAACAGCCGACGCTGTTGGTGCCACAGCCCTGGTCACCACGGGGTCGGGGGTCGATCTCTTCAACCCGAATGTCATCCGTTCCTCGACGGGGGCCATCTTCTCAGTCCCCTACGCCCATGTGGATTTGTCCGACCTAACCTCGTGGCTTGATGACAACGGTGTCGAGCTTGTTGTTGCCTTCCCCGACGCAGACGTCGTCTATTGGGACGCGGACCTATCCGGGTCGATCGCCATTTTGGTTGGTGCCGAACATGTAGGTGTCAGTGAGGAAGCGGCAGCCGCTGCACAACGGACGGTTGCCATTCCGATGTCGGGCACATCCGATTCCTTGAATGTGTCGGTGAGCGTCGCCGTCCTTGCTTTCGAGGCGAGGCGACAACAATCCAAACTAGATCATTGACATCGAACATACGTTCGGTTTAACCTCAAATAGGCCTTGACCACTGCGTTCCAGCCCAGCTTTGACGATCTATCAACCCCCCTTTTCGATGTCACCTTCTGCGTGCTCGACCTGGAGACGACAGGGGGCTCTGCGGCGAACTGTGAGATAACGGAGATCGGGGCTGTCAAGTATCACCACGGCGACCTCATGGGTTCGTTCCAGACACTTGTCGACCCGGGTCTTTCTATCCCACCGTCGATCACGATCCTGACCGGTATCACCGAAGCGATGGTCGTGGACGCGCCCGACATCGAGGCCGCCCTCCCCTCCTTCCTCGAGTTCATCGGGAAAAGCGTCATCGTTGGTCACAACGTCCGCTTCGACCTTTCGTTTCTCAACGCCGCCGCAGTGAGACTGGGATATGGCCGACTCGAGAACAAGTGGGTCGACACCGCCGCTCTGGCTCGTCGCATGGTTCGACCTGAAGTTCGGAACTTGCGGCTGCAAACCCTCGCTGCACACTTCCGCAGTCCTGTGACCCCGAACCACCGCGCGCTCGAGGATGCCCGAGCCACCGCCCATGTTCTTCATGGCCTTCTCGAACGGGTCGGCTCTCTGGGTGTCACCAATCTCGACGATCTCTTACAGTTGCCGACTGCAAAAGGGTCACCTCACTTCTCGAAGATGAGTCTCACTGATGACCTACCGCGAAAACCTGGGGTCTACATATTCAAAGACCGCCACGGCACTCCGATCTACGTTGGCAAAGCCACCAACCTGAGGTCGCGTGTTCGCCAGTACTTCTATGGAGACAAACGACGCACCATCGCCAACATGATGAAGGAGTTGGTAACCATTGAGCACCAGGTGTGCCCGACGGTTCTTGAAGCTGAGATCACCGAATTGCGCTTGATCCACACCCACCGACCCCGATACAACCGCCGCTCACGTCCACCAAAGAACTCTCACTTCGTGAAGCTCACCAAGGGGCGTTTTCCGAGACTTTCCGTGGTCCGGGCGATTCGGGAAGACGGTTTCGCATATCTCGGCCCGTTTCGATCGAAACGAGCTGCCGATCTCGTCATGACAGCTCTTTGGGATTCTTTGCCGATCCGACGCTGTCGCGCCGCGCCGGGAACTCGAACCGGCAAATGTGCTCCGGCACAACTAGGTGTCGCAATGTGCCCCTGCGATGGCACATTGGGTGAGGTGGAGTATGGAGCCGTTGTCGAACGACTGCTGGACGGGTTCGAGAACTCGCCCCATGTTCTCCTGGAACCATTGGCCGACAAGATGGTCCAAATGGCAAATGAACGGCGATTTGAGGAGGCAGGGTGGCTGAGAGACCGGCACGAAGCCCTGGCACGGTCCTTGGAGCTACGGCGAACATGGACCGCCCTCAATGATGCCGGGGTGTTTGAGGTCGAAACTGAAGACGCCAGCCGTGTGGTCATCGATCATGGGAGACTGGTCGAAACCCGGCTCCCCGGGACACCTCAAAGCCCATTTCTTGCCAGCCAGACCCAGGCGAGCGACATATCGGAAGTGCCGATCAATGTCCAACAAGCCGAGGAGGCGGCGGCGATATGGAGGTGGCTCACCAATACACCGGTGCGGGTGATCGAGGCGAGTGGTCGGCTTTGTCTGCCGATCAGCCCGGTGATCAGACTCAAGATGCCTTCGCGAACAGCGGCATAAGACGCGGAAAAGACACGTTGGATTTGAGGGATGAGCAAACCACTGTTTCTACTGACTCGGTCACTTGTCTTGGCTCTGATCGTCGTCGCGTGCGGAACGGCCGTAGGGGAAACCACCGGACCTCCAGTCGACGACCTTCCAGTAACAACTGCTGACGAGTTCGAGGCCCATCTCACTGCTCTCGACAGGCCGGCTGTGGTAAATATCTGGGCATCGTGGTGTTTGCCTTGCCGGGCCGAGGCACCGCTTCTCGACCAAGCCTTTGAGAAATACGGATCAGAGATCGAATTCATCGGTGTCGACGTTCAAGACAACCAAACAGACGCAAAAGCCTTTCTTGCCGAGTTTGGACTCGACTTCGACCACTTCTTCGACAAGACAAGGGAGATCCCCAATCACTATGCAGGCATCGGGACACCGATCACATTTTTCTTCGGACCGGGTGGTGAGCTGATCACCACCCACAACGGTGTGGTGGACGAGCGCACTTTGGCTTTGAATATCGACGAGTTGCTGAACCTGCCCTAGTGGACCACTAGGCCCGGAATGATTGACCTCTGATGGAGTTCACTCTGCTGTGGGCGGCACTAACTGCGGTCGGCTTCGCCTGGTTGGGCACCCGCATTTGGGACGAACGGCTCCCAGATCACGCCACCGATCGGATGGTTGGAGCGGCGGCAAGCGGAATCCTCGTTGGCAGACTGACGGCCATGGTGTTGCAGGGAACCAATCCTCTCGCCAACCCTGCAGACATCCTGATCGTCCGCGGGGGTGTCCACACTGCCGCGACGACTGTTGCGGCAATCGCAACCTATCTATGGGCGGCGAAGTGGAGGTTCGCCTTCCTGGACGCGACCGCCCCGGCTGCGCTGATGGGTCTGGCTGGGTGGCACGCTGGTTGTCTCTGGCGCCAGGCATGTCTCGGCTCCGCTTCGAATCTGCCGTGGGCCTGGGCTCAGGACGGAAGTCCGATAACAAGGCATCCCGTTGAGCTGTACACAGCCGTGGGGCTGATATTCGCTGCATGGCTCGTGTCTCGACTTCCTTGGAAGATTCTCAACAGAGCGGGTGTGGCCCTCGCATCCGCTGGACTGGTCCGGCTGCTCACCGAACCGATGCGGCCAAGTATCAGTGGCGGTCCGGTTTTCTGGTACATCAGTGCAGTCATCCTTGGACTGGCTGCGGTGTTGATTGGCCCACGGATTATCCGCGAGGTGGCTCCTTCAACTTGAACGTCTTCCCGTCCGCAATGAGACTCAAGATATGGACTTTGTCGCCAGTCTCGATGATGTCGGTGTTTCCCTGGGCGGTCACCCAGTACTCCGCGGCATCACACTGACAGTCGCCCCTGGAGATGTGGTCGGCATCTCAGGTGCCAACGGCTCGGGCAAGACAACTCTCATCAGGACTCTGGCCACATTGCAGCGGCCGGATAAGGGCGTTGGCAGCATCCTCGGAGCCGACATCGAAGCCAACGATCTCGTGGACGTGCGAAAGCGTATTGGTCTGATCGGTCACACTCCGGCGTTGGTTCCTGAATTGTCTTTGCGGGAAAACCTGACTCACATCGCCAGACTCGCCGGCATCAACGAAGATCGAATTGGGCCAGCCCTGGATGTAGTGGGGCTGGACGAGGTCGGCAGCCGCCGCGCCGAGGCCGCCTCGTTTGGCATGAAGCGACGCATCGAGGTCGCCCATCTCCTGCTTCGCAAGCCGCAACTGCTTCTACTCGACGAAGCGGTGTCGGGCCTCGACAGCTCGGCGACCGAGTTAATCGACGCACTTGTCGAGAACACCATCGATCGTGGTGGCGCCGCAGTCATGGTCTCTCACGATCGCGACTACCTCAACGCAAACTGCCGACGGACGATGCGCCTGGCAACCGGTCACCTCGAGGTGACCACGTGAGTTTCTGGTCCCAAGCATGGGAGATTGCTCGAGTCGACCTCAGTGTCGAACGTCGTGTCGGCGAAACCATGCGCGTCGTGTTGCCATTCGCCGTGGTCTCCTTGATCGTGTTTCCTGTGGCGCTTGGCTTGCAGGTCTCGTTTGTCGCCCAGATCGGGCCAGCCGTTTTCTGGGCTCTAGGAGTTCTCTTTGGGATGCAGGTCGCTCTACGCCAATCTGCTGCGGATTCACCAGAACGAAGAGACCTCCAGGCCCTTGTTGGTGTGGATCCTGCTGCACGATTTGTAGGCCGAACAATTTCGGGAGTTGTCCTCACGTTCGCATTCCTCATTGCACTGTTCATCGCCATGGTCGTGCTCTACGGACCGTCGTTGCCCTCGGCCTCGGTGCCTGCCCTTCTTCTGAGCTCGTCTCTCTTTGCGGTGGGCCTCACCGAACTCGGAACTCTCGCCGGCGAGGTAACAACAGGACTCCGCAACAGGAATGCTCTGGCGTCACTGATAGTGGCTCCATTGGCCTTGCCTTTGGTCATCGGCGCTTCGCAGACTCTGGAGGCACTAGTTCGAGACGAAAGTATCCTCCCGTGGGTATTGCTGATGACAGCCAGCGGGTTGGCCCTGGCAGTCGCAGGCGTCGCTCTCGCCAGACCTCTTGAGGAAGCAGCACGATGATCAGAATCCGAGTTCTTTTTGGCTTAGCTGCCCTCTCGACGCTGCTCGGACTCTGGTTGGCCTTTACCGCCCCGCCCGACGCTCTCCAAGGCGAATACAGCAGGCTCATCAACATCCACGTTCCCTCTTTGTGGCTGGCCTTCCTCGCATTTGGAGTGACTGCTTTCGGTTCAGTGATGTGGTTGATCCGCAAGCGCCCACGATGGGACCGCCTCGCTGCGGCCTCGGTCGAAGTGGGTGTCCTCTTCACGGGAATTGGACTTGTGACCGGGATGATCTGGGGACAGGCTGTATGGGGGACAGCTTGGGACTGGGGGGATCCGCGGCTCGCTTCCACCGCAGTCATGTTTTTTGTTTACCTCGGCTACATGGCACTGAGAAGTGCTGTGGAAGACCCGGTGGCAAAAGCGCGTCGATCGGCCATTCTCGGCGTGATCGCCGTAGTACAAGTGCCTCTGGTCTACTTCTCCGTCAACATGTTTCGAACGCTGCATCAGACGCAATCGATCAGACCAGACGGCTCGACCATGCCCGACGAAATGCTCATCGCAATGCTGGTCAATGTTGTCGCGTTCACCGTGCTTTACGTTGCGCTGATGGCCGCACGCATCGATGTCGCCAAAGCTGAGGAAGCCGCCAAGGGTGAGGAGATGCTTGCCGGGGACGCCGTAAAACCTCCCAGAATCAGCGAGGTCAAGGATGTCTGAGACAGTTGTTGTTGTCGGCACATTTGTCATTTCCTACGGCCTGATTGTTGCGTACGCGGTGTACCTCCACCGGCGCAGACGCAGGGTGGCGGGACCACAAGTGTTAGACCAATAGTGGCTCATCGTGGCTTCGTCCTCCTTGGTCTTGGAGGTGTCATCGCTCTGGTGATCGCGATCACGATCACCGGTCTATCCAACAACCTCACTTACTATCTCTACCCGACCGAGGCAGTCGATCAGAAGGTCGACTTCCCCGATGGGGAGCGCTTTCGACTCGCCGGTTTGGTGGTCGAGGGTTCTCTCAGAGAGACAGACGACGCCCTCCTCTTCGACGTGACCGACGGTGGTGCGACTATCGCCGTGGTGCTCATCAACACTCCCCCGCCCCTATTCAACGAAAACGTTCCGGTTCTCGTCGAGGGCGCTTGGGCCGACAACACCTTTCACGCGGATACCGCCATCATCCGCCACGACGAGAACTACGAGGTGCCCGAAGAAGGCAACTATGAAGACCCCGGGGAGGGCGGGGCGCCCTTCGACGGCTGATGCTGGCGTTTCTTGGTACAGCGGGGCTGGTTGTAGCCCTACTCGGATCAGTCCTCCTCACCGCCCGGGGCATCTCGGGGGCACGATCTCACGAGCCAGCCGAAACGCGAGGCCAAGCGCCGGCCGAAACCCGAGGCGATCTCGCCGGACCGGTGTGGCTGCTCCTATCTGGAGCGATTGTGGCCATGGCGGCGATGCAGATTGGGCTCCTCACTGACGATTTTTCTCTCGCCTATCTGGCCAACCACCATTCGACAACAACCCCATTTCCCTTCGACGTAGCCACAGCATGGGCTGCCCTCGAGGGATCGATCCTCCTTTGGGGGTTGGTTTTGGCAGGCTTCACCGCAACGATGTTGCGCCGATACCAGCGTCAGCCAGATCGTCTTGGTGCGGCGGCGTTGGCCGTCATGGGTGGCGTGGCGATCTTCTTCTTTGGGTTGATGGTCACCGTGGCCAACCCCTTTGAGGTCTGTGTACAGGCTGCCGCCAACGGCTGCATCTCGATGAGCCCTTGGCCATTCGCCGCTGTAGAGGCTCCCCTCAATGGACCGGGCCCCAATCCGCTACTCCAGAACAACTACCTGATGGCTATCCACCCACCGATGCTCTATCTCGGGTACGTCGGTCTCACTGTGCCCTTCGCCTACGCGATCGGTGCCCTCGCAATTCGAATTCCAGGGCCTGAGTGGCTGCGGCGCAGTCACCGCTCGACACTTGTTGCATGGTCGTTCCTAACCCTCGGGATCGTGCTTGGTGCATGGTGGGCCTATGACGTTCTCTCCTGGGGCGGCTACTGGGCCTGGGACCCGGTCGAGAACGCCTCTTTGATGCCGTGGCTGGTGGCGACAGCATTTCTCCACTCGGCGATCGTCCAACAACGACGAAATATGCTTCAGGCGTGGAACTTCGTGTTAGTCATCAGTGCCTTTGCGTTGACCATCCTTGGAACATTCCTCACCCGCTCGGGGACAATCAACTCGGTCCACTCATTTACCCAATCGGCCATCGGCCCGGCTTTGCTCGGATTCCTAGTCCTGGTCTTGGTGGGCAGTTTCACACTCTTTTCGACCCGTGCCCATCTGGTCTCGAGCTCACAGCGGATCGACTCGTTTGTGTCCCGGGAGGGCGCGTTCCTACTCAACAACCTGTTGTTGACGATCTACGCCTTCATCGTGTTGATCGGTACCACCTACCCACTCATCCTGGAAGCCTTCACTGGGACACAAGTCGGCGTTGGCGAGCCTTTCTTCAACCGTCTCGCCGTGCCGCTCACCTTCCTTCTCCTACTGGTGATGGGCTTCGGTCCCGTCACACCATGGGGACAACCGACACCGGATCTCATTTGGAAACGGACCCGGGGCCCGGCCCTCGTTGGGTTGGCGGGTGGTCTTGGAACCGCCCTGTTTGTAACCAGGAACGGGTGGGTCGTATTGGCTGTAAGTCTCGGGCTCTTTGTGGTCGGAGCGATCTTTGGCCTACTCGTCGATCAAGCACGTAGACGCAAACAAAGGTCCGGAGAATCACTTCCAGGAGCCGCCAGAGCCGTGATTGGCGGAGACACACCGTTCTGGGCTGGCCAACTCAGTCATGTCGGCGTGGTCTTGGTTGCTATTGGCATCGCCTTCGCCGCCAACCTCGGTGCCCATCTGGAAACCTCGATGGTCCCCGGCCAAAGCGTCGCGTTCGCCGGCAACCAGATCACATACGAGTCGCCGTTCGAGGAGACACATCCAAACAAGACCACCCGTGGAACGCGTCTTGTGGTGACCAAAGACGATCGCTTCATTGGAATACTCGAACCGGCCGCCAATTTCTTCGCTAGTGGCACGGCGGGTGTCAGCACACCGGACAAACTCAGTAGCCCCCAAGGCGACCTCTACGCCACTCTGCTCAACCTCGATTCTGAAAGCGCCACACTCACATTCGACACTTCCCCACTCATCTGGTTCCTTTGGCTCGGTGGCCTGGTGACCGCAGGAGGGGGCATCTGGGCAATGACCAGCCGTCGTCAGGAACGCATCAAAGACGACGAGCGTCAAACTGTTGATGTCTGAGCGCGCCCGCAACACTCTGTTCGCCGCGGCCATTGCTCTCATGGCTGGCTTGATCGCCGTCCTGGTGTTGACCAGCCCCACCGATATCGACCGTGTCGAGCGACTCGGTTCGCGGATCAAATGCCCCGTTTGTCAGGGTGAGTCGATAGCCAACTCGCCGGCTCAAATGGCGAGAGACATGATGGACCTTGTCGGAGATCGGGTTGTAGAAGGCGCATCAGATCAAGCAATAGTTGACGAGCTGCTCGCCTCTTATAGCGGGGCAGTCCTTCTTGACCCACCTGCCAGTGGCGAAACACTCGCCTTGTGGCTTGCTCCACTTGCCGCTTTGGCAATCGGGATCTCGGTGATCGTCTGGTGGCGTCACCACCCTGGTCCCAAGGACTCAACTGATCTACCAATCACCGAACGAAGCGGGAGACGAATGATGATCGGAGGGTTGATACTTGCCGTGTCGTTTGGCGGAATCATCCTCGCAGCCGGCTTCTTCCTGCAAGACCGCACCGGGCCAACGTCAGGTGTCGCCAGGGTTGAGCTCGAGGACCTCGATTCTGTCTCCAACGAAACAATGGAAGCTGTCATCTCAGCCAACATCGACGACCCCCAGATCAACGGGATGCGGTTGGCTCTTGCCGAGCGCTACTACCAACTTGGTGACTACGGGTCAGCATTCCCTCATTATTTCGCTGTGGCCGAATCTGAGATCGCATTGGACGGCGAAGCAGTCACTGCCCTGGTTCGCCTCGGTTGGATGGCGTGGGACGGCAACGGAGCAGCTGAACCTGCCATTGGGATGTTCGACCAAGCCTTGGCAATCGATGCCAAATCGACAACGGCTCGATATCTAAAGGGCCAAGTTCTCTGGTGCGGTGCAGGCGACACCGATGCCGCCGCTGCATTGTTCGCTGAAATTCTGACCGACGGAGATCTTGCCGCGGATATGAAGGCCAGGGTAGAAGCAGACCTGTCAGCTGCAGACGAGGAGCTTGCCTGCACATGACCGGACGTTGGCTTCGTTGGTCGGCATATCTGATTGCCGCAGGCACCGTGATTCTTGCGGTTGTGCTCGCTTCGAGATTCGGCTCCGACCCCCGAATGGTCGAATCACCCCTCATTGGTCGACCCGCACCTGAATTTGATCTCGAATCGCTCGACGGCACGGGAGTGATCGCCCTGTCGGACCTCGATGGCGAGATTGTGGTCATCAATTTCTTCGCCTCTTGGTGTCTGGAGTGTCGGGCTGAACATGCCGATCTGGTGGCGACATCCAACGCTTTCGCCGACGATGGAGTGACGTTCGTCCAGATTTCGTATCAGGAGGATCCCGCGACATCATTGAACTACTTGGAGGAGGCAGGCACCTCCCCATCAACTCACTATCTGGCCGATGAATCGAGCCGAACGGCCATTGCATATGGTGTTTTTGGGATTCCCGAGACGTTCTTTGTCGATGAGTCGGGTGTGGTTGTGGGCAAGATCATCGGCGAAACCGACGCATTCACACTTGGAGCGACGATCGACGCGATCAAACGTGGCGAGTCACCGGGTCAAACCATCACAGGCGACACCCAACAACAGCCTTAAGGAGTTATCAGCTCGACAGACACCTCTTCAAAACTGACGTTGTCGAGCGCCGCCGTACCTGTGCCCAACAGGAACACGTCAAAAAACCCGAGAAGGTAATTGTCGATGATCGGAATGATCCGCCCGGCAGGTATCGGGCCTTTGAGGCCGAACTGAGCTGCAAATGGTGTGAGCAGAGGTGTGAGTACGAAATCGGAGTGATGAGCCCCCTCGACACCAAGCCAATAGGTCGACTCCTCACTCCGCCCGGCCAACCCGCGGAGAACGGCATCGTTTTCAGTCCCGCGCCAGCCATCAGACCGCATGTACAGAGCTGGCTTGGTCGCCGTTTGCTTGATCACCCGATCTGGCAACGGCTTGACCCATGGGTCGAGCCCCAGAACGGCGTCACACCTCGGCTCCTCCAGACACACCTTGACGGCAGCACCACCACCAGTTGAGTGCCCGTAAATCCCGATACGGGTCAAGTCGGCGCTCTTCGCCAGCGCACCGAAGGGACCTTGCTCACCCTCTTCAAGCGCATCGAGAACCGAGACAATGTCGCCGGCAAACGTAAAGATGAGCTCCTTGCCGGCTTCCAAGTAGGCCTCTTCACCGACAACCTCCTCGTCGGGAAGCGCCGCGGGGTCGTAGTCCAGAATCACACCCCCCGTCATCTTGGTTGCAACTGCCCCGTAGGTGTGATCGAGAGCAATGACCATGTACCCATTGGATACCAGATTCTCGATCTGGTTAACCGCGATGGTTCTGAAACCAGTCCAGCCGTGGCTGTAGACGATCACAGGGAACGTTCCGTCCGCCACCGGCGGGGCGCTGTAGCTGTTTGACTTGGTGTACTTGGTGTGACTGAGGAACCACGATGGCAAACCCAGATCTTCGGCCATCGCCGGGGCGACGACATCCCAGTCCTCACTCCATGGCAACGGATCGAGCTCAGCTGCGGGTTGGGCCGGGTACCAGACCTGGGCCATAAAACGTCGCGGGCTGCCGGGAGGAGCGTCTCCGTATAACTCTTCGCGCTCCACGTCTACCAGTTCGAATGAAGTGGTCCCGATAGCCTCGGGTCCCGACGGCACCGGGAGGGTTGGCACCGGAAGAACCACGGCGGCAAGCGACGCCACCAGGACGCCAATGAGACCGGCCACGCCACGTGCGACACGATTCGACCATTTCAATTTGCGATCGATGAAAAGGATGTCTCCGACGGCGAGACCAATCGCGACAAGGTAGATGGGCACCATTTGCCACCGAAACCCTTCAACCTGCAATTGGACGATCAGGACCGTGATGAGAAGTCCGGCAGCAACCCCACGTTTTGGCCTTATGCCAAAAACGGCAGGCCACAAAACGGCGAAAACCGCTGCGAAAGTGAGGATCAACTCGAACCGTCTCAAGAAAGAACGAGGTTAAGAGGACTCAACGACTATCGACGAGCCTCCTGTCTGGCCTGACCAACAGTCGATAGGTGACAGATCCCGAACCCCTTGGACAACTCGCGCACGTTGAAATCGCGGATTGAAACACGCACGTGTTGCTCGTTCACCATCATGTCGATGAGTATCCCCCGTTCGACCTACGTGGAATTCGGGCTAGGCCTCTCGACTAGCCGGCGAGCGTGATCAGCTCATTGAGCCAGACTTCGATCTCAGCAGGGTCTTTGAGACCGGCCCATTCGGTCACGACTGTTCCGTCGGAGGCGATGAGAATCGTCACGGGCTGATAGGGGATGCCGTACTTGGCGAAAATGTCCTCGTCTTCATCAAGTCCCCAATACACGTTTCCGGATTGGAAATACGAATTGCCCGCGGCGGCAGTAGCCCCCGCGGTCCCTTTCCACGCTGGGGCTACAAAGTCGATCTGATCGCCGTATTCGGCCGCCAGAACATCGACGCCGGGCAACTCCCGCGCACATGTTGGTCACCATTCGGCCCAGAACACCAGATACACGGGTTTCTCACCTTCGGAGAGGGTGTAGGTGCCACCGTCGTTGAGTTCGAGGGTGAAGTCAGGAGCGACCGGTCGGCCGGACGCGGTAGTCGACGTACCATCGCGTCGACCGCTTGTCGTATCGCGGATTGATTGCCATTGTTCAAAGTCCCCAACGCACCAGCGGTCCCCACCGACCTCGTTGTATCCCCTGTAAGCTGCGACGCAGACAGGGCGAGATCGGTGGGGACCGCTGATACGTGAAGGGATCTTCACTGGGATACTCCTGTCTACGTCGCAAGCGCAGAATATCAGACGCGTCAAGCGTGCCGCAACGTTGCAGCCCCGCACCCGTGAAGCGTCCGTTCTAGGTGCCTCCAA
>CAXMOW010000019.1:0-18438 GCA_964195235.1 uncultured Acidimicrobiia bacterium
AAGAAGAAGTGCTCCGGCGACTCCTGCAGCCGATGAGAATCCGTAGGCATCTAGATAGACCCCGTAGCCCCAAGCACCAACCGCGAGCATCGCCATACTGACTAGAGCCGCAAACCAGACGTTTCGCCACGAAATATCGAGGTCCGGTGTGTACTTGAACAGCACCCCGATAAAAAAGGCTCCCAAACCCACCAAGGCAAACGACCCTGTCAGAGCCAACAAGAAGTCGACTAGCTGATTGTCGACAAACCCATTGATGGCACCAAGGACGGTTTCTAAGGCGAGGTTGAGCGTGAGCAAAATACCAGACCCGAGGACTGCCGCCAGACCAAACAGCCTACGAGCAAGCGTTGCTCGAACCCCTCGTTCGCGAGGCAGCCCCCACATCAGGTCGACCACTTCTTTCCAGGCAACAAAGAGCAAGGTCGATGTAAAGAGCAGCACTCCAAAACTAACCAGTGAGACGAGTGCACCAGAATCTCCGAAATCAATCTGCTCGACCAAATTTACGATGGTCGCGGCTACCTGCGGACCGAGGAATTCGGCAATGAACGACTCGATGTCTTCTTTCACTGCCTGCCCGAGAAAGAAGGACGCTATGGAGACAGAGAGAAACAAGACCGGGACCAAGGCGAACAGCGTGTAGTACGCCACCCCTGCCCCCAAGCGAAGGGCTCGATCATCGATCCATACCTGAGCCGAGTCATAAAGGAGACGGAAGGTTGATCTCGCTCTTGGGAATGAGGCGTTACTCATCACGAAGCCAGAGTAGAGCAAGCCTTTGGAGCACTAATCGACATGTCTGTTCGCAGCGATCCACGTTCTTGCATCGTCGTTTGCCCGTCGCACTGTCGCCCCAAGCCACTCATCCGATTCGTAGATGTTCTCTTGACCCAATGCAGCAGCGGCACCTGTGACCACAAGTTGATCACTGACCTTTTCGTCGGCGTAAGTCACGACAAGCTTGCAACCTGCCGACCTCAGTGCGTGAGCGTATCTGGCCAGTACATCCATAAATGTGGTGCCCAAGTCGCTCTTGCCCCGAAGTCTGATGATCACAACAGAGTTATGGGATTCCGAGGTGACGTCGGGCAATGCCTCGTCGAATACGGGGGCCGATGCAAAGAACAAGCTGCCGTAAGGCTGAAGAACAATCACCTCGTCCACACCAACTTCACCTGGTGGATCAACCTCCTTCATCCGACCTCTCGTGTCATCCATTTCCCATCTCTTCAAGGTCATGCGGTTCGACTGTTTGATTACAAACAGGATCAGGGAGATTCCGATGCCGACCATGACTGCGTTCTGGAGCGGGATGAGCATTGTGAGGACGAATGTGACCGTCATCACAGTCGCCTGTGTGGCGCCGGTCCGCCAAACGGCCTTGATGTCTTCTGGTTTGATTGTCCGATAGCCCACAAGCATCAGCAGTGCTGCGAGGGCCGGCATCGCGATATAGCCGACCGCATTGCTGAAGAGGAGGATCGAGGTCGCCATCACACCGCTCGCGATGATCAACGCCAACTTCGATCGAGCTCCGGCCGTTTTCACCAAGGAGCTAGCCGACATCGATCCACCGACGGGCATGCCCTGAAAAAGGCCGGCCGCGACATTGGCTGCGCCTTGACCGATGAAGTCTTGTGAGGCATCGGGAAACTCACCGTCCGGGTTGGGCATGCTCCCCGAGATCCCGGCCCCTTGAACAAGCCCGACGAAGGCAAGTGCGATTGCTGGGACGATCAGGACCGGAATCAGACTCAGGTCTGGAAGAACCGGAAGCGGCAATGTTCCGGGAACATCGGTGATGTCTCGTAGCTGGCCAACTTCGGCACCGAGCACCACAACTACACCAGATGTGATAACGATCGCGACGACCATTCCCAGCGGACCCAGTCGTGTCTTTTCAAGGGCAATAATGAGCAGGATCGTTACGATTCCTATCAGCATTGAGGGCCAGTGGGCCTGACCCAAGTTGAACAGCAGATCGAAAGCACGCGTCACTCGATTGACGCCCACCGCCTCATATCCGCTGAAGTTGTCGAGCTGGCCGAGAATGATGTTGACGCCGACGGCGTTGATGAACCCGACCATGACCGAATTCGAAACCCAACGGAGCAACGTGCCGAGTTTGAAAAAGCCTGCCACCAACATCACCACGCCGGTCATCACAGCGAGCGTGAAGAGCGCGCTGTCGGCCCCCTCGCCCTCACTAACTTGAGGCACGTCGGATACGACGATGGCCATGGCCCCGGTGGCTTGAACCGCCATGAATGTTGCGCTGGTAAAAAGCGCGCCGGTGAGGGTGCCCATCATGTACCCGTACAGCCCAAAAACTGGGTTAACGCCGGCCAAGAGACCGCCGGCGAGACCATCTGGAACACTCACGACGCCAAGCGCCAAGCCCGCCACGGCATCCTGCTTGATCGTTTTGCGATCGTACAGGGTCTGAACCCACGTCTTCAGCTTGGTCATACAGGTTTCAGCACTCTAGGAAGCCGCACGTCTCGCCAATGTCACCTACGGGAGACGTAATCCCGAGAATCGTGGTCAGGGCTTCGTAACGTTGATCCAAAGAAGGGATGGTGAAGTGACCGAACAGAATGCTAGTTGGAAACGATTTGAGCGGTCATCAGACGCCTATCTGACTGTGCTGGTGATTCTCCTGACGGTGATCATTCTGCCCATTCTGACGTCCGACGTCGTCGGTCTCGAACGGATTTTCTCAGCTGTGCTGGTAGGAGGAGCCGTGACGCTCTCGATGGCTGCCTCCCAAGCCCCCCGGTGGGCCATCCGCTTCTCGTGGATGGCCTCCGTTCTGGTGGTTTTCAGCGTCCTCTTCACCGGGGCACCCAGCGAAGTCGCGGTGATTGGAGGCGTGGTTCTCGCCGCCCTGCTCATCTCAACGCCGGTTGTGATCCTTCGTCGGATCTCCAAGCACGAACAAGTGACACCAACCACGATGTGGGGTGCGATTGGCGCCTATCTCGCATTCGGCCTTGCGTTCAGTCTCCTCTACGCCGCGATCGCCGCTCTGGACCCTGACGCTTTCACCAACCTGGCCGAGGCCAGCCTCGGTGATACCAACTATTTCAGCTTTGTGACCATGACCACGCTTGGCTATGGCGACATCACGCCAGTGAGTGATGTCGCCAGAGCCCTTGTGGTGTTCCAGACTCTCATCGGGCAGATCTACCTGGTGGTGGTGGTTGCCAGAGTGGTGTCCCTGTTGGGCAAGCCCTACACCAAGCTGACTGAGGTCGAGGGCGACTAGGACTTCCACACCTCACGCCGATCGCTCGTAGGGTCTTGGCCATGACAGACAGAATTGGACATTCGATACCCGAGGGTGCCAACGAGATCTTCCAATACGAAACACCAGCAGGCGAGAGGAACTACACCAAGAAAGGACGACTGCGCGGCAGTTTCTACGAAGACGAACTGGCAAGACTTCAGGAGGAATTGGTCAAACTCCAGTACTGGGTTGTGGCCAACGATCTTCGAGTAGCCGTTATTTTCGAGGGTCGTGGAACTGCAGGTAAGGGTGGTGTGATCAAGCGGATCACCGAACGCATGAGCCCCAGAATCGTCAGGGTTGCCGCTCTTCCCAAGCCAACTGAGCGCGAGAAGACCCAATGGTATTTCCAGCGTTACGTAAACCAATTGCCTGCTGCCGGCGAGATGGTTCTCTTCGACAGGAGTTGGTACAACCGTTCGAATGTCGAGTGGGTGATGGGTTTCTGCAGCCAAAGCGAGCACCAAGAATTCTTGAGGTCCTGTCCCGAATTCGAACGGATGCTGGTCCGCTCGGGGATCACCCTCGTCAAGTACTGGTTCTCCGTCAGCTACGAAGAGCAGTCCAAGCGTTTCGCTTCCCGCAACGAGGAGCCGATCAAGCGATGGAAGTTATCCGACATGGATCTCGAGGAACATCGCCAGTATGTGAGGTATTCAATGGCGAAGGACACCACCTTCCAGTTCACCGATATCAAACAGGCGCCCTGGTATGTGGTTCCGTCTGACGACAAGCGGCGAGCACGGCTCAACTGCATCAGCCATCTGCTCAACCAGTTCGAATATCAGGACCTCACCCCAGGGCCGGTCGACTTGCCTAAGAAGGAAGACGTCCCCTACGTCCGACCACCTTTCAAAGAGCAGACCTTCGTCGATCAGCTGTACTGAGGGAGATCAGCTGGATAGAGCGACACTGCCGGGGTCACGGGCTAGGCGTGACCTCTCAACTAGCCCGCCCCCGTTCGTATAGCCCTTGCCTCAGAGTCCGAGGATCTGCTTCTTCTTCGTCGCAAACTCCTCGTCGGTCAGAATGCCTTGATCATGAAGATCAGCCAGCTTCTGCAGCTGATCGAGGTCAGACCCGCCCGACGTGGACGCTGGGGCCGGAGCAGCTGATCCGCCGCCATCCTCCTTGTCTGCATCGGTGACTTGCTGCTTCTCGATATTCAGCTCGTCCATCGCCTGCTCGAGATCTGCATCTTCCAGCTCTTCCGGAGGTATGCCAGTGTGTTGCTCCACTCGATCGGCATCCTTCTTCGACATCTTGTAGATACCAAAGCCGATCAGGCCGCCGACCAGCATCACTCTGCGTCGACGCACTCGGCGTCTTCTTCTCCGTGTCCGCCGCACTGCACGACGCCCTCGTCCTGGCACTTCTTCTCCCTTTGTAGCTCACAGTCTCGACGGAGATGCTCCCAAATATCTCCGTAGCCAGACATTACAACGTCCAGCCACCGCGTTTTCGAGGAGCCTTTTGAACGGCATCAACCGTGCCCAGAGTCTGGCTTCACTATTCAACAAATCTGGATATCGCGGAGTTCGGCAGTCGACGCAAGCTAGCTACAGCAAAACGACCAGGCACCTTTTCTCAATCAACCTCATACTCGTTTCCCTACTGTGCTCAGGACAGGAATCGAGAGCCGAGGAGGCGGAAATGTCAAGGCTGATAGGACTGGCGCAAGAAGTGGAGGAGCCGACCGAGATCGTGGTTGAAACGACGGAGGCTTGTGCGGATCTCGGTCCTTTGTGCAACCTCTTGGCCGATTGGACCGGCAACGAGTCATTTGCTGAGACGATCTCGTTGGTGTTGGGCACGCCGGTGAAGATCATCATCGTCACGATCCTTGCCCTGGTTCTGAATCGACTGGCGCGTCGGGGGATCGGCGGGTTGACGGACCGTCTCGGAGAAGCGACCGCTGACACCCGTGTTGTGTCAGAACGGAGCCGTGACCGGGCCGAGCAGCGGGCAGACACGATCGGCTCGCTTTTGCGGAGCCTGTCGTCGGTTGTGATTTTCGGTATTGCGTTCATCATGATCTTGGCCATGTTTGGTATCGCCGTCATACCTGCGATTGCTTCAGCGGGAGTTCTCGCCATTGCCATCGGGTTCGGCGCCCAATCGATCGTGGAGGACCTTCTGCGGGGTGTATTCATGCTTGCGGAGGACCAGTTCGGTGTCGGTGACCGTGTCGATGTCGGCGCCGTCAACGGCTACGTCGAGCGGGTAACCCTCCGTACCACAGTGATCCGCGATCCCGATGGGGTGCTCTGGCATATGCCTAACAGCGAGATCAACTATGTGGCCAACGAGTTCCAAGAGTCGAGCAGGGCGGTTGTGGAGATTTCCATTCCCTACGGCTCCGACATGCGTCGGGCCATGGAAGTACTGGGGGAGGCCGCTGAGCGTGCTTGCGCCGATCCTGAATGGAAAGAATTGGTGCATGGCTCACCTGAAGTACGTGGCATCCAAGAACTCGGCGCTCATGACGTGGTCGTGCGCGTCCAAGTATGGGTCGATCCGGGGAAGAAGCGCCCATTCCAACGTCATCTCCGCCTCTACCTCCAGGAAGGCCTCGATACAGCAGGCTTCGGAAGTCCCAACCCGAGCTATGACGTCTGGCTGAAGGGAGATGGTGGACTGCCTGCACACTCCGCGGCTTAACGGAGAGGATTCGAGCCCTCCAGGCCGTTCTCGGGTCGGTGACCGCGGCTGATGGGTCGGAATCCCATGTGACTGGCGGCAGTTTCGATCGTCTGAGGCTGTCTCGCGGCAGGTCGATACCGGTAGCAGTACTGAGGTGTGCACAGATGGGACCCTCCTTTGACCACCTTTCGGGCGATCTTGACACCCGGATCCTGTGGGTCATAGCTGCCTTCTTTCGTACCGCCTCGGGGACTTGAAGGTCCACAGCACGAGACCTGATCATCCTGTTTGTGGCTTGGTGAGTACCAATCATCGGTCCATTCCCACACATTCCCAGCCATATCGAATAGCCCGTATCCATTGGGAGCAAACGAAGCCACGGGCGAGGTAAGGGTATAGCCATCGACCTCTGTGTTCTCATAGGGAAATTTGCCTTGCCAGGTGTTTGCGAGTGGAGCGGACTCCTGAGTGTCTTCGTCGCCCCACGTGAAGACGGCACCATCGAGCCCTCCTCTCGCGGCGTATTCCCACTCAGCTTCGGTAGGAAGCTCAAGGCCCGCCCATTCGCAATAGGCACTTGCGTCGCCATGACAGACCTGAACCACCGGATGGTCGGTTAGATCGTCGATCGAGCTGTCGGGGCCGGACGGATGACGCCAATCCGCACCAGGCACCCATCCCCACCAATTCGTGTAGTTGTTCAAAGGGACGGGGGCGTCCGTCATGGTAAATACAAGACCGCCGGGGACAAGATCCTCAGCGGCCGCTCCCGGATACATGGCCGGATCCGGCCGTTTCTCAGCTTCAGTTACGAAGCCTGTCTTCGCAACAAAGGCAGCAAACTCACCATTGGTCACCGGATGGGCAGCGATAGAGAACTCGCCCACTGAGACCCCACGAGTCGGGCCCTCGTCCGGGTAGTAATCGTCGGAACCCATCACGAACTCCCCAGCGGGAATCAGAACCAGCTCAGACACTATGGCCGAGCCATCGCGATCAAATTTATGCCTCGACGTCGCTGTCGCTGACCTCTTCATCGGGTATGCCCAACTCGCTCATAGCTGCTTCGAGATCGGCGTCTTCCAATTCCTCGGGCGGGAGTCCGGTGTGTTCCTCAATTGCTTGCGCGTTCTTGGCGCTCATCTTCTTGGTGCCAATCGCCACCATGCCGCCGACAAGAACCACACGACGACGCCGTTGTCTCCTTCGCCTTCGACGTGCCCCGCGGGCGGGTCCGGGACCTCTTCCTCTTCTACCGACCATCACTTGCCTCCTGATCTGTTCTCAGCTGAACTTCCGTCACGGCACCAAACACTGCCTCTCGTCATTGGATCGCCATTGCGATGCGTAGTCGCTCTTCGGGAGTGATGTAGTGGTCGGCGTCGTCTGCGTCTTCCCCCAAGTCGATCTGAACCCATTGCACGCGCCCTGTGAAGTGGGTTTCGGCCGAAGTGAAGTCGTCTGTTACCGAGGTGGCGGTGTCGGAACCGACGTCAGTTGTCTCGTCGGCTGAGAACAACATCGGCTGAGTCGCGTCAACACGCCCTTCACCCACGAGTTCGCCGTCGACATAGATGGTGACCGTGCCGCCTTTGGCTAAACCGCCGCCGTCGTAATCGAACTCGGCGCGGATCTGATGTTCACCGGATTCCACGGTCTTGTCGCCGTGAATCTTGAACCTCTGCGCCCCGAACAGGTTGTAGCAATAGACGGGCTTACCGTTGAGCATGTAGAGCACCCAACCACCAAAAGCACCTCCTTGAGCAACGACGACCCCGTGTGCATTGGCGTCGCCAAGAGTGACCTGGGCGGTGATGGCATGACTTTTGTTTTTGATGTTGATGACACTGTTCTCACTGAGCCGTCCCATCCCCCCAAACAGCAATTGGGAGTTGCCATGGATAAGAACGGGTCGTCCCGCCAAGTCAGCGTTGAACCGCTCAACACGTCGGTCGTCGAGGGGCAGCACGTTGTAGCGGGCAGCCTCAATGAGAAAGAGTCTCTGCAGCTCAGCCAACTTCTCGGGCATCTCGGCCGCAAGATCACGAGCCTGCGTCCAGTCGTCAGGTCCGTACAGCTCCCAGACATCTTCGTCGATCAGTGGTAGCGGCTTGCCCATATCCCATGGGATGCTGTGACGGGTAACCGCGGTCCAGCCTTCGTGATAGATGCCACGATTGACAAACATCTCGAAATATTGGGTTGTATGAGAATCGGCAGCGTCAGCATCGTCGAACGTTTCGATCATGCTGGTGCCATGGAGCGGCTCCTGCTGAACGCCATTGACAAACGCTGGATGCGGAAGACCAACCGCGTCCATGACAGTGGCTGCGATGTCGATGACATGATGGAACTGGCTGCGGATCTCCCCACGACTGGCGAAGCCGTTGGGCCAGTGGACCACAGTGCCGTTGCGGGTTCCACCCCAATGCGAAGCAACCTGTTTGGTCCACTGATAGGGGGTGTCCATGGCGTGGGCCCAGCCAACAGCGAAATGGTTGTACGCCTCGGGACCGCCAAAGTCGTCGATCCGAGATGCCATGAACTCCGGAGTCTCCATTGCACTGGCGCCATTGAGGCTGAACATCTCATTGAAGGTGCCATTGATGGTTCCTTCTGCTGACGCACCGTTGTCCCCGATGATGTAGTAGATCAAGGTGTCGTCGAGGATCTCCAAATCTTCTAGGGCGTCGATGAGCCGGCCGACTTGATGGTCGGTGTGTTCCATGAACCCGGCGTAGACCTCCATCTGACGAGCCAGGATCGGTTTCATCTCCTCTGGCATGTCAACCCACGCTGGAATTTCATCGGGCCGGTCTGTCAACTCGGCGTCTTCGGGGATCACCCCAAGTTCTTTCTGACGGGCGAAGGTACGTTCGCGTTGGGCATCCCACCCATCATCGAACTTGCCTGCGTATTTGTCCGACCATTCCGCGGGGACGTGATGGGGTGCATGGGTGGCACCGGGTGCGTAATAGGCAAAGAATGGCTTGTCCGGCATCAAGGCTCTCTGCTGACGAATCCAACCGATGGCGTGATCAGTCATGTCCTCACCAAAGTGATAGTCAGGATCGTCTCCGTTCTCCGGTTCGATCGGCACCGTGTCCTGATATATGGCAGGTGCCCACTGGTTGGTCTCCCCACCAATAAACCCGTAGAAATGTTCGAAACCCTGACCGGTCGGCCACTGCCGGAACGGACCCATTGGAGACGTCTCCCAAACCGGCACCTCATGACATTTCCCAAACTGTGCAGTCGAATAACCATTCAGCTTCAGCATTTGAGCCAACGGGGCAGTTGTATTGGGAATCACCGATGTATAACCGGGAGCGCCGCTGGCAAGCTCCGTTATCCCGCCCATACCAACCGTGTGATGGTTGCGCCCCGTCAGAAGGGCCGCCCGAGTCGGTGAACACAACGCCGTGGTGTGGAAGCGGTTGTACTTCAAACCATTATCTGCCAAACGCTCCGCCGTCGGAGTGGCACATGGCCCACCAAAAGCACTCGAAGCACCGAAACCGACGTCGTCAATCAAAACCACCAGAACATTCGGAGCGCCCTTTGGAGGGCGAACCTGGGGGATCGGAGGAAAACCAGAAGCCGGATCTTTGGCGTCGTAAGTGATCAACCCCTGATAGCGGTGGTCGGGTGCGGGAAGCACCTCACGCTGAATGTCGCTCGCCACTTTCATCTCCTCTAATTCGGCAACTGACTGGGAACTTAGTGGCTTCTCGCCAGGGCGTGGCCGGGGACCACAAGAAGAAGTTGTCCGACCTATCAGGCCCGCAGAGGCCGGCTACAACGACATGCGCGGGTTGGGTTGCCGGGAGAGAAAGCTGAAACGCGATTCAGTGGCGCGCTTGGGAGGACTTGAACCCCCGACCTCCCGACCCTGAGTCAGAATCAGCCCGCTGAGCAGAATCGAGGCCGAGTCTTTCGGATCGAAGTTCGCCCTTGTAGACGGAGTACGGCATTGGCGCTTGGGCTGCCGTCGAGAAGGCACCAGGGCAGTGGATGGGTCGGATCGGGCTAAACCTGTTGGTCGATTGGCCTGGACCGGATCGGGCACTCAAAAGTGCCTGATTGAAGATGTGGTGGCTGCGGGACGGTTCAACCCACGACCCAGACCCCGACGAGTAGCAAAGTTCGGTCATGAGCACAGTGTCGGTCGCTTTGCTGTCGGGAGTTGATCGTGCTCTCGGTTCATTCGCCAAGCAGGTTCTCCATCTTGCCGAGTAGGCGGTTCAGGTCAATAGGCTTGATGTCGTAGTCGTCGCACCCAGCTTCAAGCGCCTTCTCCCGGTCACCAGTCAGTGCATGAGCCGTAAGGGCGATGATCGGTATCGAGGCCGTAACGCTGTCGGCCTTGAGATGAGCGGCAGCCGTCCAGCCATCCATGACCGGAAGGCTCATATCGAGCAGGATGATGTCGGGCGACTCGCTGGAGGCCATATCGACGCCCCGCTGGCCGTCGACCGCCATCACGACTTCGTAGCCCTTCTTGGTGAGACGCCGGGACAGCATGTCGCGGTTCATCTCGTTGTCCTCAATCAACAACACTTTCGCCATAACTGCCCCTGTTTCTCGTCCGTCGGACGTCTACCGTCCTCGCGAGGGCGACCAGCTGGCGGCCGCCGATGATGCTGGGATCACTTGGTTGATCCTCAAAGGATTTCTTCATCGAAGCCCGGCCCTGGTTCGCGGCCAACCACGATATCGCCACCAGTTGGTTGACGGAGGCGCGATCGGTGGAGTGGGCATGCCTGTGGCGTCAACGCCCGAGTCGAACGAGAAGGCCATCTCCTCGGATGTAGCCAAACGCCGTCGTCACGACGGGTCGGGACTTGACCCGAGCAGGAAGTAGGTGTTGAGCTCCCCCTTCCCCTTGGCCTCTACCAAGCCGCGGTACTCGAACTCGTATTTGGCCTCGAGGAGACCATGCGTCGATTCGGAGACCTGGACCCGACCAGGAACTCCGGTCGACTCCATGCGGCTCGCGATGTTCACCGCGTCGCCCCACAGGTCGTATGCGAACTTGGTCGACCCGATGACACCGGCCACAACGGGCCCCGTGTTAATGCCCACACGAATACTCAGGGGCTCTTCTGCTTCTGTGTTGTACTCGCCGATGGCTGCGAGCATGCCCAGCCCCATCTCGGCGATCCGTTCGGCATGGTCTGGTTGGGGCAGCGGCAGCCCCCCGACGACCATGTAGGAATCGCCGATCGTCTTGACCTTTTCCACGCCGAGGTGGGTTGATAATGCATCGAAGGCCCCGAAAACGGCGTTAAGCCGTGCAACGAGTCTTGCTGCTGAGATCTTGGCCGACATCGCCGTGAACCCGACAAGATCGGCGAAGAGCACCGTGACCTGTGTAAAGCTGTCGGCGATCGTGCTCTCCCCTGCTTTCAAACGGTCGGCGATAGCAACAGGAAGGATGTTGAGGAGCAGCCGGTCAGACTGTTCCCTCTCGACTTCGATCTGGCGGAGATACTCTTCTTCACGATCGCGCAACCGTTTTTTCTCCAGCGATGATCCGATCCGGGCCTTGAGTAGCACGGGGTCAAACGGCTTCGGAAGGAAGTCGTCGGCGCCCATTTTGATGCATCGGGCGACGCTGTCGACCTGATCGAGTCCGGACAGCATGATCACCGGAATCTTGCGCATCTCATCATCGGCCTGCAGCAACTGAAGTGCCTGATAGCCGTCCATTACCGGCATCATGATGTCGAGCAGGATCACGTCGAAACTCGACCGACGCGCGATGTCAAGTGCCGCCTTGCCATTCTCCGCCATTTCGAACGTGTGACCTTCCCTCTTGATCCGCCGGGAAAGAAGGTCCCGGTTCGTTTCGTCGTCGTCGACTATGAGGAGATGGCCCGGCGCATCTGGCTCTGAGGTTTTGCGGGCATCGAGGTCCTGCAGTGTCGCGACGACGTCGTAGACCATGATGAGCTGTTCGGACGGTTCTGCCTCGAGAGCGGGCGCCTCCTCATCCATCCCGAACGCGACGATGTCGTTGATCAGATCCGTCATGCGCATTGCCGAAGCTCTGATCCGCTCGAGGTCCGAGACCACGCTCTGGTCCAGGTCTTCCTCGTCCTCGATCAGCATTTCGGAGTAGCCGACCACGGCGCTGATGTCGTTGCGAAGCTCGAGACGAATCCGCTCGCCGAGCGCGGCCATGTCCGACATGTCGATTTCGCCGGACTCGACGGCCTCCGCGCTCAGGATCTCGTTGACTGTTGCAAGTAGGGATTGGCCCGCGCTATGGATCTTCTCGAGGTCTTCCGCCCAGGGTTCGCCGTCGTCCCGTGCGTCATCGAGAAGCAACTCGCTGTAGCCGATTATGGCATTGATGGGTGTGCGGAGATCGTGCCTTTTGGCGGCGATGAATACCTCAAGGGCACGGTGGCCCGCCACGGGCAGATTGGACACTCTCGTGGGATCAGTGGAGTCGGTGTCGGTCATACCCGAGTTCTTAGACTGTTGGCGTGGTGGGCATCCTGCTGTCTTCGTACGTCCGGACCCGGCATCACACCTCGTCGGCGGTAGGCTCGCCTGAAGCGTCATGTTCGTATTCGCTTACAGTGGCCGGCAACATAATCGTGAAGGTCGATCCCACGCCGACCTCACTCTGCAAACTAATTTCGCCCCCCATCATCCGGCAGATCTGGCGGGTCAGAGCGAGACCAAGGCCGGTTCCACCAAAGTCGCGGGTTGTCGAGTCGTCGACCTGGGCGAACTCTTCAAACACCAGGTCCAGCTTGTCTTCCGGAATGCCGATACCGGTGTCCGTCACCGCCATCGAGATCAACGGTTCCCCGTCTTTTGACACCCGACGGGCCCTAAGCGTGATGCTCCCGTCCATGGTGAATTTGGCGGCGTTGGAGATCAGATTGAAGAGGGCCTGTCGCACCTTGGTGACGTCGGCGTGCATTTCGCCCAGGTCATCTCCGTAATCCTCCACAAACTCGTTCCCATTCTTCTCGATCATGGGCCGAACGGTCATGACTACTTCGTTCAATTCTCGCTCAAGGTCGAAAGTCTCCAGAAACAGATCCATGTGGCCGGCCTCGATCTTCGAAAGATCGAGGACATCGTTGATAAGCGACAACAGATGCTTACCCGCAGAGTTGATCCTCTCGAGATCAGGAACCAGTTCTTCGTACCCTTCGTCCTCTGCATCTTCGGTGAGCAACTCGCTGTATCCGATTATGGCGTTCATGGGTGTCCGCAATTCGTGACTCATGTTGGCCAGGAAGGTGCTTTTCGCCCGATTGGCTTGCTCTGCCGCGAGCATCGCATCCTCGAGAAGTCGTTCCATCTCCTTGCGATCCGTGACATCAACGACCGAAACAAAGACCTTTGACCACGACTCCTCTGAACCAGGCGCAATCGACACCAAAACAAGAGACACACCGGTTTCGCCGTTCAAGCGGTACAGAGTCGTTTCGGATTCGAACCTACGGTCTTCGGCCAATGTCGCCAGTTGGTTCGCAATATCCGGATCGGAGGCTTCACCAAGAAGAGGCTCAAGGCTTCCGAGGAGCTCATCTTTTGTGCTCGCCCCGTACAAATCCAACGTGGCCTGGTTGACATTCACTACCTGGATCAGCCCCCCGAATTCCACAGCCAAACCCGGATGCTCTCGAAAGTGCGCACGCAGATCGGTGACACCAGACTCAATGATCTCGTCGAGGGCGATCCGAACCTGCGAATAGTCCTCCTCCCAGAGCGACAAAGGTGAATCCTCGAAAAGGCTCCGAAACCGCGTCTCACTGACTGCCATCTTGTCGGCCATGTTGGCCAGCTCCGCCTCGGCGTGCTTGCGCTCGGTGATATCGAGTTCGATCCCACCGACGGCCACGGTGTCGCCGGCGTGGTCGGCGATCGGGAACCTGACGGAAGCGAGCACGTGCTCGCGACCTGCCCGTCGCACCGTTAGCTCGCGCTCTACGGCCTGATCCTTATCGATGACCTCCCGATCATGTGCCCGGTTGATTTTCGCTTGCATGTCGATCTCGACAAGCTTGGCCACTTCGGCGAGGGTCTTGCCCCGAATGTCTTCGTTGGATAAGCGATAAAAGTCTTCATATCGGCGGTTGACCAAAATGAATCTTCCGTCGACATCACGCAGCAAAACCATCGCAGGCATGTTGTCAACGACGGTTTGGAATCGGGCTCCCTCACTGCGGGTGCGTTCCACAACGCGGCCCAGCTGAGTCCCGACGGCACCCATGACCTCGAGGAGACCCTCATCGGGTGCAATCGGCTCATCTGAGAAGAACTCGAGCACTGCGACGGCTTCCGTCCCCGCCAGGACCGGGAATGCGATCCCCGTTTGCAACCCTGCGGCCTGCGCCGCCTGTGTTCGCGGGAGGTCAGTGTCGACGGTGTGGACATCGAACCAGGCGGGGTGCAGGCTGGCGAGGACGCGTCCGGGGTTGCCCTCGCCAATATGGAAGACGGTCTCGTCGGTGGCGTCCCGGAACGGCCCATGGCGCTCGGGGTCGGCCAGCTGCCAGATGTCCGTTGGGACGAGCAGGTTGGAATCTTCCTCATCGACCAGAAAGGCATGTCCGACCGGCCAGCCGGTGGCGGCACATACCTCCCGCAGGGAGGTCCGCATGGCCTCATTGACCGTTTGAGCCTCGTTAGCGGCGGACGCCGTATTGCGCAGCAACTGGAGGGCGGCCGTTTGAGCGTTGATGCCCTCGAGCACGCGGTTGTATTGCTGGGCGATTTGGCCAATCTCCGTGTGCGGCTCCACTGATACGGGTGTGGAGTAGTCGTCGGTCTGCCGCTGCTTGTCCATATCGGTGAGCAGGTCGAGGATCTCTGTGCTGGCCCCGTGCTCGGCTACGTTGAGGCCCATTAGTTCGCCCTCGGGATCGACCCGAAGGGGGAACCGGCGGTTGATCAGCCAGAGGAGCAGGTAGCCGAGGCCGAAGGCCCAGACGAAACCGACGAGGACTCCGGTCGCCTGCACCCAGAGTTGTGACAAGCGGCCATCACCGCCCCACGCTTCGGGGTTCCCGAAGAGAGCTACAGCGAGGGTGCCCCAGATTCCGGCCCCGAGGTGAACCGGGACCGCGCCCACTACATCGTCGATCTCCACCCGCTCGAGAAGAACGGTGACGCCGTACATGACTACCCCGGCAATGACTCCGATGATGGCGGCATCGACCGTCGAGACGATGTTCGCCGAAGCCGTGACCGCGACGAGTCCCGCCAGGGCGCCGTTCATCGTGGTAACGACGTCGACGTGTCCTCCGGTCCGCCACGATATCGCCATGGCCACCAGCGCGCCGAAGGCTCCTGAGATCGTCGTGTTGACGATGATGGTGGGCACGTCGCTGGTGAGCGCCAGCGTGGAACCTCCGTTGAATCCGAACCAGCCCAACCAGAGAATGAAGACGCCGAGTGTGACGATGGGAATGTCGTGACCGTGAATGGGAACGGCATTTTTTCCGAACCGTCCCAGGCGGGGGCCGATGATGATCACACCGGCCAGCGCCATCCAGCCGCCCATGGAATGCACGACGGTCGACCCGGCAAAGTCTATGAAGCCACGGCTCTCCAACCAGCCGGCTTCTCCACCGGCAAGGCTGCCCCACGCCCAATGGCCGTACACCGGGTAAATCAAGGCTGACATAACCAGAGCCATAATGAGATAGCCGGAGAACTTCATCCGCTCCGCGACGGCACCTGACATGATCGTCGTGGCCGTCCCGGCGAATCCGATCTGGAAGATGAAGAACGCCATCAAGAAGGGGCCGGCGGTTTCTGGCAAGAAGAAATCCGAGAATCCGAACCAGCCGCCCACGCTGTCCCCAAACATCAAGGCGAAGCCGAAGGCCCAGAAGACAGCAGCGGTCAGGCTGAAGTCGGCAAAATTCTTGGCAGCGACGTTGATGCTGTTCTTGGTGCGGACGCTTCCGCTCTCCAGTGACGAGAAACCGGCTTGCATGAACATGACGAGAGCCGCCGCCACCAAGATCCATGCGATATCAAGTGCTTCGGCAGTCGACATCACTTTCTGCAGTCGCTAGACACGTCGCAAGCTTATTGCAACGCCCTTCTGGTTGCACCCGCCCAATCAATGTAGCTACGGGCATCTCGTGCCCGAGCTTGAGGAGAAGGCCGCCGGAGTGATTGCCGAAGTCGGAGGGGTAAGCCCTCTTATCCCGCTTCGTGGGACTCTTTTCCCAAATTCTGGCAATTCCGGTGGCGGGGGAAACCAGAAACCTTGCTATTGCCAGGGTTTTATCAGCGCGCTCGGGAGGACTTGAACCCCCAACCTCCTGATCCGTAGTCAGGCACTCTATCCAATTGAGCTACGAGCGCAGGGAGACCCAAGGATAACCGGCAGCACTCCCCTGTCAGAAGTCGCGACGTGACGTATTTACCTACTGAATAGACCCGCTGAGGTGGTCGAGGGGGACTTCTTCGTCGGCCGGATCTTCGGCCTTGATCCGGGCAGCGCGATCGACCTCTCTAGCCAGCAGCGTCGCATGAATCGATTCTCGTTGCTCGTCGCTGATTGCCGGCATTCCATATGCGGCCTGAACGAAATCGAGAGTGTCACCGCGATAGTCGTGACCGAAAGACTTGTATTCACCTGGCACGGTGACCATCGCATTCATGGCGTCGGCGAGAACCTGGATAAAAGTGATCATCGGAGTCCAGCTCATCTGCTCGGGGACGTTTCGTCCTCGCTCACCGTCGAGCCACTCCGGCTTCTTGACAGCGTTGCGAACTGACATCTGCGCGATCGGATCGTTGGCATGATCAACGATTACTGCACGCAAAGCAGCGCGCTCATCATCAGACAACTCCAGATATTCGTCTAGTTGGTCGAAGGCGGAGACGGTGCCGTCCGGCGTCAGCTCGTTGCGACCCTCCTTCATTCCGCTACGTGACCACCGGGCCAGCCCGGGTAGACCAAACCAGAGAGCATTTTCGATTCCGTAGTGATCGAAGCCACCGATCCCTTGATGCATGATCACGTCCGAGCTCGACCAGGCTCCCAAACTCTCTCCAAACACCAGCACCTTGGGTCGATCCTCTTTCGGAACAGTTCTCAGTCGCTGTCTCACGCCCCAGAGAAGCTGTCGGAACTGTGCCCGACCCAGGGAGACCCCCTGCAACTCCAGGAAAGAAGGTGCCTTTCCATATTGAATGCAAGCAGTGGCGATGTCGCCACGAGCGGCGATCTCGGCCGACTCGACCATGGTGTGATCGACCCAACCAGTGCCAGTCGGCGAGACCAAGAGCAAGTACTCACGATCGAAGACGCCAAGCCGTTCCATCTCGTTGAGCATCAACTCAGATCGACCAGTGGCATAGATGGGCTCTGACTCAACACCGACATATGCCCGGATTGGATGGGCCTTCGCCGGCTCGCCGAGTGTCTCCTCGATCACGTCAGGGGGCACAACTTCAGTGACGAAACGTCGTCCCTGAAGACCCAGCTCATTAAACGGTGCAATCGAGTTGGGACCGCCGGAGACGTACTCATTGCTCGGCGGTGTATTGAAATTCGTCTCCATCTTCCCGTTGTGCTTGGAAAGACGACTGACGACTGCTCCGTAACCAGCAACGGCACCCGCTCCCCAGATTGCGACGTTGATAGTTCGACCGATGAAGGCATGCCCGGGTGAATCGCCGATATAGGCCGAAATCGAGTCACGGGAAGAAACAAAACCTCTACCGACAAAACGTCCAACGGTGGCAAGGCCCAAACCAATTGCTAGAGATCCCGCAAGGGTGGCGGGCTTGTCGTCCTCGGTCCACCTCTTGATGACGCCGCGGCGGGTCTCTAGCTCTTTGGCGAGACGACTGGCGATAAACGCGAAACCACCCAGCCCGGTGACTACGGGGACAATTGGCGTATCGATCTTGTCCTGCACATCCGACCCAACCTCATGAATGATGCCACCAAGTGCGGCGACACTGACCAGCTTTCCCGCCGTGCGAAGGGCAGACTTCGAAGTGGGCTCGTCATCGGATTCGTCGATCCGTCCCAAGGCGGCGCCCCCGGCGGCGAGTACGGCCCGCGCCCCAACCCGCCACGCCAACGGTGAAGTCTTGGGTGCGACCTTTCTAGCCAGAACATCGACTCCGACCCCAACACCCTCGGCGACCAATACCGCGAGACCGGCAGCAAGACCTTGATGGACCGAGCTTCTCGGCATCAGCGAAGGCCCGTACGAGTCGAGGAGCGCGCTCGCCTTCAAGGGCCCGGCGGGGCCGCTGGTGATCGGGTTGAGACGATCGGCGATCTGGATTGCGATGTCTACCGGCTTCACAAGACTCGTTCCCTCGGGTAGGGGAAAGGTAGCTGGCTCGTCAGAGTGTTGCTAAGTGCTTGCGTGGGCTCGGTTGACGCGGCCCGCGTAACGAGCAAACAGTGCCATCGTCATGTTGATCCCCGCGTGGACTGCAACTGAAGCCCAGATTGAGCCGGTTTCTATACGGAGCCAGACAAGGAATAGGCC
>CAXMOW010000019.1:18538-31965 GCA_964195235.1 uncultured Acidimicrobiia bacterium
GCAACCGTGGTGGCAACAACTGTTATCAGCGTGTGAACAGCACCGGCAGGCTTCGTCTTGTTGCCAGCCTGGGCCTGATCAATCCCAGGGCCCACATGCCAGATGCCAAACAAGCCAGCGCCTAGCCAGATGGCGGCCTCGACGGGGACGATGGCCAACAGCGCTGCGTGGAGCACTCCGCGGAAGAACGCCTCTTCGATCAGGGCGGTGAATATTGGAATGCGAACGAAGATCTGAGTAAAGGCCTTACCTGGAGAGAGTTCGGCAAGACGAGGGTCGGCCAACTGGTTACGGAGATGGGGCCGCGACATCATCGCGCTGGCAACCAACGAGACCACAACGACGGTGGCCACACCCCACGCCAGGGCCGTACCGTTTCCGACCGGGGCCAGCCCGATCGTGTCGAAACCAAAAAGGATGCCGGCCGCAATGGTCAATGCCGCCCCAATAACCCCGGTAACAAGCGGCGCTATCAGTGTGCGCAGACGTGATGGAAGCGAAAGGTAAAGCACGGTCTGGAACGCAATTGCGTATGCGGCGAGGGGAACGGCGGCTGCGGCAAGGGTCATATCTGTATTACTTGGACGATGGGGCGATGCTCCCGGTTCCAGGTACTCGTATTTCTACTCGATCTTGCATCGTATTTCCATCTTCGGCCGCCATTGGGACTGGGGTAAAGGGAAACTACGGTTCTGACGATGCCATTCCTCGAACCATTGGCCCAGAAGTTCTGGGACACATATTCCGGATACTCTCCGACAGTTGCCACTGTCCGCGGCGAACACGGCTTCGACGACCACCTCCGTCAATTCGATGACGAGTGGCTGGACGACATGAAAGCTCGATTCCGGTCGATTGAGTCCGAAGCGAGCAACGTCGACACATCTGCTTTGACGACCCAAAACCGAATCTCATTTGACCTACTTGCACACGAGAGCGGCGTCTGGGCAACCCAGATCGAGCAACGATTTTTCGTAAGTGCGATCGATCCATACCTGGGGCCGCACATGAGCTTGCTGTCGGACACCCGACAAAACACGGTGAGCTCGATGTCTCAAGCTGAATCACTCTTGGGCCGGTATTCGCTGATCCCGGGGTACCTGGTGGGCGCTCTGAAAGCGCACCGAAAGAATGCAGATCGGGGAATGACTCCAGCGACGGCTTCGATGGAACGTGTTTTCAGTCAGCTCGACGGCTATCTCTCCTCCGGTCTCGACGACGACCCGTTCCTTGTCTTGGAGCTCCCCGACGGGCTTGGAGATGACACCTGGAAAGATCGGGCCGCGGACCTGGTGCGGGAGTCAATCCGTCCCGCTTTTGAGGAATACCGTGCCGGTTTGGTCGAACACATCGCACCAGTCTCCAGGCCCGACGACAAGTGTGGTTTGGTGTGGATGACCAACGGGGAAGAGATCTACTCGAGCCTGATCCATGAGTACACCCAGCTTTCTGAGACCCCGCAAAGAATTCACGACATCGGCCAACACTGGGCCACCCAAGTCAATGCAGCAGAGTGGGCTGAGATTGGTCAAAAGGCGTTCGGCATTGGAACGATGGACGAGGTTTTCGGGCGCCTTCACAACGATCCCACACTCCGTTTCAACTCCGAAGAGGAAATGTTGGAGCACGCCAGGAGTGCGATCGAGCGTGCATGGAATGAGGTTGACGATTGGTTTGGGGCTCGACCAGAAACACCTTGCACGGTGGTGCCGGTTCCCCCTGCCACGGCACCGGCGATGCCACCGGCGTATTACATGCAGCCGCCAATCGACGGATCACGCCCCGGCACCTACTTCCTCAACACCTACAAACCCGAGCAGCGGGACAAGTTCGAGTATGAGTCGATCCATTTCCACGAGGCGATCCCCGGTCACCACTTCGACAGGTCTCTTGCCTCCGAGATGGAAGGCATCCCACTCCCCCGTCGCTACGCACGGGTTTATGCACACACTGAAGGCTGGGGCCTCTACTCGGAGCGTCTAGCCGACGAGATGGGGCTCTACTCATCCGAGATCGACCGCCTCGGCATGGTCAGCGCCGACGCCTGGCGTGGTGCAAGACTCGTCGTCGACACCGGGATCCACGCACTTGGGTGGAGTAGGCAGCAAGCCATCGAATACCTACAACGTTGGACGCCGATCGGTTTGCTGACCATCGAACAGGAAGTCGACCGCTACATCGGGATGGCCGGTCAGGCCCTTTCTTACAAGATGGGTCAACTGGAGATCATGCGTCTCCGCCGTGAAGCGGAGGAAACCATGGGGTCCCGGTTCGACATCAAAGGCTTCCACGACACCATGTTGGTCAATGGCGCAATGCCTCTACCGATGCTCTCCGACGCCGTCGAGGAATGGACGGCGTCGGCGCAGTAGGTCGTCTTATGCCTCGAACGGAACGGGCATCATTTCGAACAGTTCGACCGAGTAGTTGCCTGCACCTTCGCTCAGGTATGGATGACCATCGGCGAGTTCGGTGGCGTGTGCCAAGCTGTCGGCCTCGACAATCGAATAGCCGGTGAGGCTGATTGCCGCCCCAGAGGTCCCATCATCCACAATTGAAGTGCCGGGGCCAAACGGTGTGCCAACGTCGGCGAGGGCCGAGCCAACCTTCTCCATCCAGGTTCCCCACTTGGCCATGACGGCTGCACCTTCCTCTTCTGTCATGTCGGCCATATCGGTGGCCTCGCCTTTGTAAATCATCATGTATTTGGCCATTTCGACTCCTTCGCTTTCCGAACCTATTTCAGCGATGACTATATATAGAGTCTCATTCAATTTCAACCTCGACTAAAATAGATCCACATGGACACACTCCAAGTGGTCGCCGAACCACGTCGCCGCGAGATCCTCAGCCTGATTTGGGACGATGAGATGGCGGCCAGTGAGATTGCCGCCCAATTCGATGTGACATTCGGCGCTGTGTCGCAGCACCTGACGATTCTCCGTGAGGCCGAACTTGTCACAGTTCGCAAAGAGGGGAACCATCGTCTCTACGCGGCCGACCGGGACGCCCTTGCTCCGTATCAGGCGATACTCGAGTCGATGTGGAGAGACACGCTCGGGCGTCTGGCCTCAAGCATCGAAGAGGACTCGACCCTATGACAGAAATTGCGGTGGAGCAGCACATCGCAGCCTCTCCGTCGACCGTGTACCGCTATCTGACCGAGTCGGAAAAGTGGTCACAGTGGCAGGGTGCCTCGGCGTCGCTTGATGCCCGGCCCGGTGGGATCTTCTCCATGGTCATGGGCAACGGGATGAACGCCCGAGGTCAGTTCGTCGAATTGGTCCCCGACAAACGTGTTGTCTTCACATGGGGTTGGATCGACCGGCCCGGTATTCCTCCAGGTTCGACAACCGTTGAGATCGACCTGAGCGAGGAACCGGACGGAACTCTTCTCGTCCTGACCCACCGCGAGATTCCAATCGATGAGGCCAGCATGCAGAAGATGGGCTGGACTCACTATCTGCCACGGCTCGCCACGGTTGCTGCCGGCGAAGATCCGGGACCCGACTCCGGCCCCGGAGGCTGACACCCTGAGTTGGCGGAGAGGGAGGGATTTGAACCCTCGAAGAGGCTATAAACCCCTTACTCGCTTAGCAGGCGAGCGCCTTCGACCGCTCGGCCACCTCTCCAAGATGAGTTGTGAAACGGTACCTGCGGAGGGGGTGGGATTCGAACCCACGAGACCCGAAAGAGCCCAACAGTTTTCAAGACTGTCGCCTTAGACCACTCGGCCACCCCTCCTCGGGGTGACCTGTATTCTCGCGGCTTTCATGTTGCTAACGCTAGGTTCAAAATCGTGAGCAAGCAGACGTGGCCAGTCGAAGCTCTCAGCGAGCATTACTGCCTCTAGGTCTGTTCTGCATCAAACATGAGCGGATTTCGACCGGATACGGTCGGTACTACCTGAGGTTTGCGAGTTGGGGCGGAGGGGGTGGGATTCGAACCCACGAAGAGGCGTCAACCCCTTACGGCATTTCGAGTGCCGCGCACTAGACCGGACTATGCGACCCCTCCTGGAGTCATAAGTTGTAGGCCGCAGGTCCGTGGGTCGGGGTCCGATCCCTGGGGGATCGGGGTGACCTACAAACTACGACTCTCATGCAACCCGATTTCATCGGGTTGCCGCGGAGGGAGAGGGATTTGAACCCTCGTGGGAGCGTAAGCCCCCAACGGCATTTCCAGTGCCGCGCACTAGGCCAGACTATGCGATCCCTCCAAGAAACCTGTCTGAAAGACAGACGCCGTCAACCTGTCTGAAAGACAGGTGCCGTCGGACAACAAAGGATAATGGCGACACGTGACTGAGCCCATTTCGAGCAATACCTATTTCGAGCCCATGGAGACGGCTCTTGCTGCGGCCCGCGAAGCGGGAGAGGCCGGAGACGTCCCCGTCGGTGCAGTGCTCCTTGATGACAACGGCAAGATCGTCGCCGTCGATCGAAACCGACGCGAGGAGTTCCGCGACCCAACCGCCCACGCCGAGATGCTGGTGTTGTCCTTCCGATCACGCGAGATCGGCGACTGGCGACTCACCGGCCACACGCTGGTGGTCACGCTGGAACCGTGCCCAATGTGCGCCGGCGCCGCTGTGTGGTCCCGGCTCGACCGGATTGTCTACGGGGCACCCGACCCGAAAGCAGGCGCTGCCTGGTCGCTATACAACATTCCCCAAGATCGTCGGCTCAATCACCGGATCGACCTCATCGACGGTGTCCTCGCCGACGAGTGTGCTCAGCTACTCGAGGACTTCTTCGGCAATAAGCGCTGAGTGGGTCCGACTCAACTGGCGGTCCCATGCGGCATAGACCAGCGAGCCCACGATCAGCGTGATGCCGGCGGCACTGAATCCGATGCCGTAGCCAAACCCATCGATCAAGAATCCGACAATGGGCGCACCAATCAGCAAGGCGATGTCGAAAATCGACGTGAAGATGGCCATCGCCGACCCCCTTTCGGCCACACGGGCCCGGTTGACCACCTCACTCGACAGCAGCGGGAAGGCAGCCCCGTGGGCAGAGCCCATGAGAAAAGCTGCGATGCCCAAAACCACTACCGACTGAGCAAACGCCATCACTATTAGTCCCGTGCCAAAGATGGAAATCCCGGTGACCAACACCTTGCGATGGGGCATGGTGTCGTATCGACTCCCTCCGAATATTCGTGTGATGGCCGCCGAAGCGCCATAAATGGCGAAGAAGAGCCCCACAGTCCCGACCTGACGCCTGTCGACATAGGTCCTGGTGAACGTGAACAGCGACTCCACGCCCAAGAAGAATAGAAAGGAGGCGAACCAGAGCGGAAGCAAGTTCTTCTGGGCAAACGCCTGCCAGAAGCTTCGTCTCGGCTGACGGCCTCTCATCGGCAACACAGGAAGTGTCCACACGATCAACCACGACATCGTGGCGGCCACCGCAGCGAACCAGAAGAGGCCCGTGAAGCCTGCCGCCTCGATTACGACGTCGCCGAGATAGCCGGCGAAAGCAATGGGAATGAGGCCAGACAGACCAAACAGAGCGAGGCCCTGAGTCCGCCGCTTCACCGGAATCGAATCGGCCCCGTAGGTGAGCATCGTCGTGAATAGCGCCACCTGAAACACCCGCTGCGCCAGGAATAGAGACCAAAGCCACGGACCCCATTCCGAAGTCGTGATCAAGAGCAAGATGACAACAATGTTGCAGACACCGGTGACCAGAATCACTGTTCGCCGATGCGTCAGGTCGAGGATTCTTCCCAACCAGGGTCGGAATAGCAGAGATACCAGGGCAGATGTGGAGTACAGAATTCCGATAAGACCTTCGGTGGCTCCAAGATCGCTCAAGTAGCCGGGGAAGTGGATGAGCACAGCGAACGAAAGCTCTTGCAGAATCGCCGCGGCGAACAGTCTTGGGAAGTTTGCACCGAGGCGGTTGGTCGTCATTGGAACCGGGACAAGGTACACAGCCCTCAACTCATTCCCCACAGTTCGGTCTTGGCGTGGTTCTGGAGCGTCGGTACCATTCTTGGTGATCGTGTAGGCGGGGCACTAGGGGTGCTCTGAACCCGAAACCCTCTTCATGCGGGGCCAAACTCCCCGCCCGAGGGACACGACGCGCCGGGGCACCCCAACATCGTTGGGGCCATGCCCTGACACTGGACACGCAATGTTGAAGGCCGGGTCCTGCGCGGCGGAACAACACGAATTGGGTCAGGTCCGGAAGGAAGCAGCCCTAAGTGAAACGTTCCGGGTGCTGCAGGGTCACCTGGCTGGAGTAGGCGGCCGCTGTCGACGGCGTCCACCGTATCTCGACGGCGGGGTCACGATCACTTTTGTCTCAGGCTGCAGGATCGATCGCCGCGGCAACCGGAGGTTTGCGAAGTCGGGCTCCGTAGACAAAACCGAAGAGACCGGCCCGCCACACCTCTTCTAGTTCAAGGGCGCGCCCTCCGTACAATTCCGCCGGGAGAGGCAGCTTGTCCAGGCTCTTGTGTAGGTACCAATACTCCTTGGGAGCACCGGCGAAGAGCAACCCCGCTAGCGGCAACACAATGGCGGTTCCGACCCGGTGGAGAACTCGCAAGACAGGATTGACCGGTCGGGAGAGGTCGATGACCACTGCAGTCGCCCCCGGCTTCAGTACACGATCAATCTCAGCCAGTGTTTTCTCGACCGAAGCCAGGTTGCGAAATACGTAGCCGCTGAAGACCCCGTCAAAGGCATCACGACGAAAGGGCATGGTCTCGCCAACTGCGACTGTCTTCGCCGACACAGGGCTTAGCGCCAGCATCTCGATGACGGGATCGAGACCGACCACCACCCGGGCCGCAAAGTCTGTGTCACCGGTGCCACAGCCCAGATCGAGAACCGAACCCTGATCCAACATGGCAATGCCACGGGCCCTCCACTTTCGTTCTTGACCCAGCGACAGAATCCGGTTGATCCGATCGTATCGGTTGGCGATCTTGGCAAAGATCGGGTCCGAAACCTCGCTCACGGCTCGATGGTGTCGAACCCGGTGTATGGGCGCAACGCCTCCGGGATCACTACTGAACCGCCCGGCTGCTGGTGGTTCTCGAGGATCGCAAGAATCGTACGTCCCACCGCACACGCCGTTCCGTTGAGAGTGTGGAGAATTCGATTTCCCTTGTCGCCTTTGACGCGGATCTTGAGCCGACGCGCCTGAAAATCGGTGGTGTTGGAGCAAGAAGTGATCTCACGGAACGCCTGCTCTCCGGGGAACCAGGCCTCGATGTCAAATTTCTTGGCAGCCGAAGCACCGAGGTCACCCGCTGCAACGTTTACCACCCGATATGGGACCTCGAGCTGTTGCACCAGCGACTCCTCAACGGCGAGGAGACGATCATGCTCGGAGACAGAGTCTTCGGGATTGGTAAAGACGAACATCTCAACCTTGTCGAATTGGTGGACCCGGAAGATGCCTGCCGTGTCTTTGCCGTAGGTCCCGGCCTCACGACGAAAGCATGTCGAGAATCCCGCGTATCGCATCGGCAACTCGTCGACATCGAGGATCTCATCTCCGTGATAAGCCGCAAGCGGAACCTCAGCGGTGCCGACCAGGAACAACTCATCTTTGGGGATTTCGTAAACCTGCTCACGCGCCTCAGGAAAGAACCCGGTTCCCTCCAAAGCAGGTTCTCGCACCAGTACCGGCGGGATCATCGGCGTAAAACCTTGCTCCACGAGGTTGTCCATGGCCCAACGGACGAGGGACAACTCGAGCAGAGCGCCTTTGCCCTTCAGATACCCGAACCGACTCCCCGAGACCTTGGCTCCCCGTTCGGTGTCGATGATGTCGAGGGACTCGCCAAGTTGGGCATGACTGGCACCTTCCGTGCTGGCGTCACCGACGCGTTTGATCTCGACAGCGTCATTTTCCGTAAAGCCGTCCGCGGCCGTCGGATCGACAAGGTTGGGCAGTTCGAGCCAAGCCACCCGAAACTGCTCGCCCAAGTCGTCCGAGGTCGAAGAGGCTTCCTTCTGGGCCGCTGCCAGCTCGGAAACCTCGTTGATCGCAGCCTGCTTGGCGTCACCTTCGAGCGTGGCGATCTCCTTTCCAGCGTTCTTTTGACGGGAACGGAACTTCTCAGCCCGCTGGAGCGCCGATCGATAAGAACCGTCGAGTCCGACCAGTTCGTCTAGATCGATGGTCGACCCGCGACGGCGCAACGATTCGGCTATGGCGTCGGGATTTTGGCGAAGGAGCTTTGGGTCAAGCATGAACGTTCGATGGTAACGCCGACTGGTTTCCGTCCACCTTCTCAAATCTGATGAAACCACCGGCGGCCCAGGTCGGGGCGGGCGCTTCATAGAGTTCGGTCGAATCCGACCAGCCAACATCCAATAACTCACCTCGGAGAGGCCCGCGGAGGTATCTGTAGAGCTGAGCGGCATCACGATCATCGCTCTTGGCAACAACACAATGCTGGTCGTATCCCCAGTAGTCACCGGTGTCGATCAGGGCGATGCCATGCTCCATGCTCTCGGTTGCGGCCATCAAACCGTCAGGCTCGGGGGCTAGCGCCTCTTCCGGCAGAGTTCCATAAGCGATTCCATGGTGGAACTGGTCACCGGTAGCCAGAATGACAGCGTCTTCGGCGATCCCCGCCACCTCGTCGATGTTGGGCAAATCACCTGGAACACCACCAGAGAGGAAGGGATAGCGCTCCACCAAGCGGCGATCTGTGATCCCGCGACGTGTCGTCTCTGCGGCCCAGAAATGTCTGAGACTGCGCATGGCGTGGTCACCCCGCCAATCATCGCCAAACTCGAGCCCAGGACCTTGGATCCCCCACATCGAGTGGTCGCTTGCCGACCCTCCACTGGAAACGTCGCGACGAGCTAGCTCCATCTCCTCTGAGAAGGCGTGGAGAACGCTTATAGCAAGCACCGTGTCGGCCCCGCTGTCCAACGCCCCATTGACAGCCGCGGCCGCATGAACCCCACAATCAGCCACACCCACATGGGCGAAGGTGACCACCCCTCCACTCGCCAATGTCTCCGCCAGGTCCCACTTCCGGGCGTCGTCCAGCATCTGGTAGGTGCCCACATCCCCCAGCTCATCGTGTTCGCGTTGATAGAGATCGTTGACCGCGATGCGCAGTGACGTCCGGTCCAAGTCCATGTTGCTCATCCCTCGTTGACTGTGAACACGACTGTGATCGAGTTGTCCTCGAAATTCGAATCATTCTCGGAGATAGCAAGCGCAGCAACCACCTCGTAGACCCCTCCGGGTTCAACCGTCATCGGCTCGATGATCACCGTCACCTGCTGGTCTGGGTCCAAGGGCTCCAGAGCCACCTGAGCTCGTATCGGGTCGGGCCCACCAGTGAGGGTGACCACCAGGTCGTCTTCAGCACTGGTCACGTTTCCGGAGTTGGTGATCACAACTGAAAAGACAACCAATTCGGTAGCAGGTAAGACTGCCTGGTCGCTCGGATCGACCTGCCACTCTGGGTCAGCAACGATCTGGCTAACTCCCAGACCAGGCCGAAGAGCCAAGCCGCTATTCGGCGAGCGGGCTGAGTCGATGTATGAGACGGACAGGCCGACAAGGCTGGCATCAACTGGAAGAAGCATCACGTCAACCATTGGAGAGGGAGGCTGCGGCAGTTCATCGCGATTCACTTCAGCAACGAGGTCTATGTAGATGCCGTCACCTGCCCTCAACTCGGCCAGAGATTCGGCCATGGCGTCGACTACCACGAGGTTCTGGGGTTCGTCTGCTGCGAGCAGAACGGAAGCCTCGTATCCCGTGATACCCGCCTCCCAAGCCAGCAAGGCTTGTCTGTAGAGGGACCGAACTGCCGCGAACTGCTCGGTCGGTGGATCCTGTTCAACAAACTCAAACCCCACGGCAATGTCTTGAGAAATCCCGTCGACAACTGTGACGAATTCGGTTCGTTCGATACGCTGAAGTCGAGAAACGACATCACGAAGAGCGTCGCCGGCCTTGGCCAGTTCGACGCTTTGGGCCTGAAGCTGATCCAGATATTCGAACTCCGCCCGGGTGTCGTCACCGGCCGCAGAAACGACGATTGCAACAATCGCGGCCACTGCGAGCAACAAAGGCCCAATCAGCCGGCCGAAAGTCCGACTGCGGGACCGGGATGGTGGGTCAAAAACCACTGTGGGCGAGGGTAGATAGGTCGGCATCACCACCTGCAACTGTCAGCGGCCTCTCAGCGGCGTATGGGGCGCCGATATGGTGGTCGCATCGTGGAGAACACTCCTGCGGCGGTGGGGGACACCAAACCGAGGTTGAGGGGCTGGCTCCATGCCGTGACGTTCCCGATCGCTCTCGTCGCAGGTGCCGTTCTGGTTGCCACAGCGCCTACCCAAGCGGGCCGCCTGTCCTCGGCCGTGTTCGCAGCGACGGCTGTTCTCCTGTTCGGTACAAGTGCGCTCCTTCACCGTGGCTCGTGGTCGCCGCGAGTCGAGGACCTGATCCGGCGGGTCGACCACTCCAACATCTACCTGATCATCGCCGGCACTTATACGCCGTTTGCAGTTCTTGCCTTGCCACCTGACCAGGGTCGGATGTTGCTGTGGATCGTTTGGACGGGGGCGATTGCAGGTGTGATCCTCAGGGTGTTCTGGACTGCTGCTCCCCGGTGGCTAACCACCGCCCTATACGTGCTGGTCGGTTGGGTGGCGGTTTTCTTCTTACCTGAACTGATAGAGGGAGCTGGAGTGGTGGCGGTCACTCTGATAATCGTCGGCGGTGTCCTCTACACCCTCGGAGCGCTGGTTTATGCGCTGAAGCGACCCAACCCGTCTCCGGAGTGGTTCGGATTTCACGAGGTGTTCCACGCCTTCACGGTTGCCGCATTTGCCACCCACTACGTCGCGGTTTGGCTCGTCGTCCATTCCTGATCGGCACCCTTTTGTGAGAAGTATCGGCCAGGCGTGGTACCAAACGCATAGCGGAACGCCTCGATGAAGGAACTGGTTTCGCTGTAGCCGCTCCGTGATGCCGCGCTGGTCACCGATCTCCCTCTACCCAATTCGATCACACTGTGCTGAAGGCGGACCTGGGTTCTCCAGCGCCCGAAGCTCTGTCCGATTTCGTTTTGAAAGAGTCGCTGCAACGTCCGCTCACTGGCTCCAATTTCGGAACCGAGCTGAGGAAGAGTTCGACGGTCAGTCGGATCTCGCTCGAAAATGTCGGCAATGTCCTGAAGGCGGGAGTCGTGGAGTCTTGGTAATTGGAGGGGCTGTGATGGATCAGCGGTGAGCTGGTCTAACAACACCGCCTCCAGACGAATTCGCTCGGCTTCAGTGTGAGACGAATTGATCATGTGGAGTATCAGTTCGCGCAACAGCGGACTGACCGGGACCACGGTGACGCCGTGAAGGCCCGGAATCGAGGTGGCGGTGTCTATGTAGAGGGTCGACATTTTGGAATCGACCAGGGCCGAAATTGCGTGAGGGGTGTGGGCGGGTACCCAAACAGCCCGCAACGGAGGCACAATCCAGCGCGAAGAATCGGTGTCGACACTGAGAAGTCCCACCGAGGGAAAGACCAGTTGATGTTCGTCGTGTTGATGTTCCAGTTCGACTTGGCCACTGTGGTAGGTAATTTGGACCGCTCGAACCCGACCTTGGCCGTTTACAGGCATACGTTGACACAATAGCGCCAACCAGTCAGACGATTCTCATGCAATCTCTCACTGGTGTCCACCGATCACGAGTTTGATGTCAACCGCCACCCGGCAACCCAAATATTCGTCTGGTCGGGGTTCGTCTGGCGTCTCGGAGCCCTGAGTTACTGGACTCTGTTTTTTGTCCGTGTGGTGGTCGACATCCACCTCTCTCCCATCGAACTGGTTCTGTTGGGAACCGCAAAAGAAGTCACGATCCTGTTGGCGGAAATCCCGACCGGAGTGGTGGCCGACCTTCGGAGTCGGCGTCTCTCGGTGATCATCGGGTTTGTCCTGTGTGGCACTGCAATCGTCGGCGCTGGTCTCGCGGAAAGCTTCGTGCTGCTCATCTTCACGCAGATTCTGTGGGGATTTGGACTGACCTTCAGAAGCGGGGCGGAGACCGCTTGGTTCACCGACGAAATCGGTTCGGTTGATGTCGTGGACTCCGTGTTGCCACGACGAGCCAGGTTTGAATCGGCAGGTTCAATATTTGGGGTCATGATCACAGCAACGTTCGCTTCGCTTGTCGGGCTATCGATCGCCTTGGTCGCCGTTGGAACCGTCCTGATCAGCTGGGGTATCGGCTTGGCCTTCCGCATGGCCGAGACAGGGTTCATCCGACCTGACACACCAACACGGACCCGTTTCCGTGAACTGCTTGCAGAGGGTTTCCGTGCCTCGCGTCGTCCTGCGCTCCGGATTCTGCTGATAGCTACTGTGCTGACGGGATTTGCGAGCGAAGCCGTCGACCGTCTCAATGTGGCCCAACTGGATCAGATTGGCCTTCCTCAGGCGATCGACGCTGCACTCGTAATCGGTGCTGTCGTGGTAATTCAGTCGGTCGGCTCAATTCTCATCCTCTTCATGTTCGGACGCCGACTCGCCGGACAAAGCCTCGTGTACTCGCTAGTCGCCCTCCACTCCGTGACCGCTGTCGGAGTTGTCATTCTCGCTCGCGCTGATGTCCTCGTGGCCGCTCTTGTGGGCTTGCTCACCGCAGGAATGGCGAGAGATGTCGCACGAACCGTGAGCGTCGGTTGGACAAACCACTTCACACACAAGACAAACCGAGCCACAGTCCACTCATTCGTCGGTCAGGCGATGTCATTGGGCGAGATCAGCGGAGGCCTGGTGTTAGGACTAATCGCCCAACAGTTCGGTCTCTCCACAGCAATCACCATTTCTGCTGCTATCTATTTGGTCGCTGCCGGTGTGGCCAGCCTGGGAAAATCGCGTTGGTCGGCGCCTGCGGAGCTTCGACAAACCTGATCGAGCTATCGAAACTATTTCCGGGATCGGTTTCGAACAGATTCGAGACGCTGGCGTGTTCTAGACGTGAGGTCGGTCTTGGTGGCGCTGGTCCAAGTACTGGTCTCTTGTGCGGTTTCGGTGAGGAAACTATCGAGTTGAGTTCGGAACCGGGTCGTGACGGCCCAAAACCAGGCCAATGACGTGTAGTCGCTCGGAGTATTGGGGTCTGCCGCTGTATTCGAGACGTTCTCCATCGGGTCCTCCAATGCCTTGTTCGAGCATCGTGAGCGATCCTCCTTCGGCCAGGTATTCACCGGCAATGGTGGTCATCTCGTCCAACATGATCCGAGCCGATCAAGCGTGACCTCCGAAGAGGTTTATGGTGTGGCTGTATGAATGTGAGGTAGTCGGGTGGCAGACGCAACGAAGCTGATGGTTTGGATCGATCAAGACCTATGCACCGGTGACGGGATCTGCGAGGAGATCTCACCAGACGTTTTCGTCGGTCGGGACGATGGACTCTGGGTCGTGAA
>CAXMOW010000020.1:0-28491 GCA_964195235.1 uncultured Acidimicrobiia bacterium
CGACTTCTAACGTGCGTGCCGCATACCATGTCCACCGAATGAACCAGGTCGCCGACAATGACTATTCCCCAAGTGCCAGCAGGCACAACTTCTACTTCCCCGACCTGGATCACCTGGACACCGATCAGGCCCTGGAATCACTCGATCGAATCGTGGAGCTGGATGCTGACCTGTTGCTCCTCGGGCACGGGGCACCATGGGCAGGGAGCCCGGCGGACGCAGTGACGCTGGTCCGGGCTTAGGTGCGTATGCGGATTGGACTCATAGTCGGCCTTCACGGAGACCAAGACCAAGCCCCGGCGCCGCGATGGAAACAGATTCGGGATCAGGTGACTGCCGCAGAAGCGGCCGGCTTCGACATTGTCGTTTTTGAGGACGGTATGTACTTCGATGGAAACGGGCTCTGGGAGTCGATGGCGATGGGTGGTGCAATCGCCACTGCAACCTCGACCATCGGCATTTCGCATTCAGTGGTCAACGTCCCCATCAGGCGGGCTGCCCTCATCGCGAAAGCGGCAGAAACCCTCGATGAGATCTCTGGCGGTCGTTACACCCTGGGCATCGGGGCCGGCAACACACCCGACGACTACGAGGCATTCGACATCAACGCCGACCCTCGCTACTCACGGTTCGCCGAGTCGTTCAAGGTGATCCATGGATTGTTGCGTGAAGGCCACATCGACTTCGAGGGAGAGTTTCACACGGCACGCGACACCCATCTCTATCCAAGAGGACCTACCCCGAACGGACCGCCAATGGTGATTGCTGCAAGCGGACCGAAGATGCTCCGACTCTGTGCTCTTTACGCGGACGGCTGGAACTGGTGGGGTGCAGCCACCGGTCGTTCCAACCATCTCGATGAGATCGTCTCCGAGTTGGAACGCGCTTGTGACGCGGCGGGACGCGACCCGACATCCTTGCAACGCTCACTCGACATCTACTCGGTCGACATTCTCGGAGTTCTTGGTGATCAGAGACCTGACCATGTGCTGGCCGGCTCGACGCCCGAGATCGCGGAGAGGATCCTTGCTCTCAGGGAGTTTGGGATCGACGAAGTTCGGGTGGACCCTTCAGGACCTCCGGGCTCGAGAGCCGACTCAGCAACTGAGATGAGCGAGCTGGTCGAGCTGATTCACTCCGGCTGAACAATCTCGACTGGTTGGTGTCCGACTACCTGTCTACTCAACCGGTAGCGGGAGGTAGTAGTGATGGCCACGATCACGCCAGTCCTTCACCATCTCCACAAATTCGGGTCCGAAGGGATCTGATCCGAAATAGCGCATCGTCCCCCGCCGGATCATGAAATCGCCGGGGGCGAGCTCACCGGCACGGTCGAATTGTCTCTTCGCCGACTCAAGACTCCCCTGCTGGTAGAGCCACCAGCCAAGTCCGAAATGGGCCCTGGCGGTCTGTGAGCCGATCGAGATGGGGGCCACCTGATTCTCTAGATATTGAGATGTCGGATCTTGGCGGTCGCCGCTCACCCAGGATCTAAGGATCGCCATCTGATCGTCGGTCGAGACACGGGCATATCGACCGCCTTTTTCGGTGGTGAACGCAACATCGTTAGGGCGTGCGATCCGTCCTTCCTCGTCGACCCAGACCACTGTTGGAACGTTGACCATGTTGTAGAGCTCACCAAACACGTGGTTCTCGTCGATCAGACTGGGATGGGTTGGGGATGCCCGCTCGATCCAAGGCCGAGCATCTGCAGCCCGGTCGACTGCGACCGTGATCACCGTGAAGCTGTTGTCTTTGAGCTCTTCGTGTATTGCCTGCCACCCGGGCAGGTCATGTCGACATCCTCACCAGGAAGCCCAAGCCGCCAGTAGGACCTTCGAGCCGCGGTGCTCTGACAACGAGTGCATCCGACCGTCGAGATCGGGGAGGGCGAAGTCAGGTGCATCGAGATGGCCGACTGTCTCTTCATATCCGACCAAAGGAGGGCCGAGATAGGCGGCGTGGTCCGTCTCAGAGACTGCAAGGGGTCGAGCGATCAACTCAGCAAGCCGAGTGAGGCTGATCGTGTCCGCGTCGATCAGGTCGGCGCGGTTGGCCAAAGGAATACATACTTCGTCCCTGCAGAGACCCTCTGGCTGCACCACCCACCCGAGGACAGCTCCAATGTCAGCCGCCGAAACCCAGTAGTCACCGCCCGCGACCACGGCTTCCAGCTGAGCCGACTTGCGGGACTCAACGAGGGTGACGGTCGTCACCGTCTCACCCTATGACGTCGATGTCGCCTCACCGGCAACTTCATAAAGCTGCCACGGCTCGGGGACACCCTTCAATTCGTGAACTCCACGGTCCTCGAACTGGATTCCGGATCCGGTGACAAGATCTCTCACTGTCCGAGAAACAAGAATCTGATCGGAAGCAGCGAGACTTGAAACTCTTGCGCCGATATGAACACCGAGACCCGCAACGTCGTCTCCTTCGAGCACGACCTCACCGGTATGGATGCCAGCTCTGACATGCAGACCCAAGTCACTGAGGGCAAGCCTGACCGAGATTGCACATCTAATGGCACGAGCAGGTCCGTCAAAGGTCGCCAACATCCCATCGCCGGCGGTATCGATCAGTTTTCCCCGGTACCTTGAGACCTCGCGTTGGACCGCCTCGTTGTGGGTGGAAAGAAGTTGCCGCCAACGGCTGTCCCCAAGTAGCGCCGCTTGTCGAGTGGAGTCGACGATGTCAGTGAAAAGCACGGTGGCAAGAACTCGGTTGGTTTCAGGGCCCGACCTCACCCCGGTGAGAAACTCCTCGACTTCTTCGACTATCTCCTCCTGGTCGCCGACGTAGGGCAGGTGATCCCGGCCTGCGATTTCTACATACTTTGCTCCGGAGATTCCCTCAGCGATATAACGCCCCTGTCCGGCTCCCCGATAAGTGTCATCTCTACGTTGGATCACCAATGTGGGCACGGAAACTGCCGAAAGTAGATCCCGTACATCATCTTCGATATGGGCCCGGGCGTAGGCGACCGCGTTGCCAGGGGACGACGAGTAGCGCTCGAATCTCCCCCACCACTCTTCGAACTCGCTGTCGCCGACGAGGCTCGGGGCCATCTGTTGAAGGAAGCTCCCTTGCCCCCAGAGTTGGTCGAGTTGAACGAGGTACGCATCCAACCATTCTGGGTCCCGGCCCCACGAGTAGTCATCCCGTTTCCGCGAAGAGGCGTACGCGGAATAGAGAATCAATGCGTCGACCCGGTTCGGGAAGCTGGCTGCGTACAGGACAGCCATCGGCCCTGCCTGTGACACGCCGAACATCGCTGTTTTGTTCGAACCCACCCGATCGAGGACAACGGAGAGATCGTTCATTTGATCCTCGAGGAGAGGAAGTCGGTCAGCTCGGTCCGACAGTCCCACACCACGCATGTCCATCATGATCAGACGAGCAAAAGAACTAAGCCTGTTCAAGAACCGGCTGTAGCGCGGGTTTTCCCATTGCAATTCGATATGACTGAATATGCCCGCCAAATAGACGAGATCCCGGTCTGCGGCGCCGAGCGTCTGGTAGGCAATGTGAACGTTGCCGTTCTTCACATAACTGGTCTTCGGCCCCACGATGTGAATCTACGTCACTAGCCGCGCATCGCCGAACCGGACGGGTCGTATGGGGAGGGCTCGATCACTCTCGCTGGAAATTCGACGCCAACAATGTGGGTGCTCAACTCCGTCCCAGGGGATGCCAACTCCGGATCCACCAAGGCCATCGCGAGACTTTTCCCGACGATATGCCCGTATTCCCCTGAGGTGATGTAACCCACCCGCTCGGAGCCCTTCCACACCGGCTCGTAACCGTCGGCGTCCGCATCGACGGTGTCGACCTCAAGTGTCACCTGCCTCAAGGCCGGACCGCTCGACTGCTGTTCCTTAAAGGCGGCTTCGGATCCGGTGAAGTCTTTGGACCAGTCGATCCATCGATCCATACCGGTCATTGCAGGGGTGTATTCCTGACGGAACTCGGTCGACCAAATGCCAAAGCTCTTCTCCATCCGCAGTGAGCCCATCGCGTTGAACCCGTATTCGATCGCCCCAACATGGCGACCGGCCTCCAACAGTGTGCGCCGGAGCAGGACATGCTCGGCTGCCGAACAGTGGATTTCGTAGCCAAGCTCGCCTGTAACGGAGATCCGGCCCACTTTGGCTCGAATCAACCCGACATCCATGTCGCGACACTGCATGAAAGGAAAGGCCTCGTTGGAAACCTCGTCATGAACCACACGCTCTAGAAGATCCCGTGATCTCGGCCCGGACAATCCAAACCCGACGACAGCATCGGCGACGTCTCTGACCTCGACTCCGTCTGCGAGATGATCGTTGAACCAGCGCATATGCCACGACCGCAAGTAGTAGGAACCCATGATCCAATATGTACCGTTCCCCCAGTTGAGAACCGTGAGGTCTCCTTTGAGACGTCCGTCGTAACCCAACATCGGTGACATCTTGATCCTCCCCGGCTCGGGGAGCTTGGAGACGATCATCTGGTCGAGCCATTTCTCGGCGTTGGGACCACTGACTTCGTACCTGGAGAATCCAGTGATATCAATGACGCCGACGCCCTCTCGCACATTGCGGCACTCTTTGGCCACAAGTTCGAAGGCATTTGACCGTTTCAAACTGGGAATCTCCTCAAAACCCTTGTCGGCAAAATAGATCGGCACCTCCAACCCATACATCTCACCCCAATAGGCCCCGTCCTCGGTCATGGCGTCATAAGCCGGAGCTGTACGGAGCGGCCGACCTTCCCAGAGCTGCTCGTTGGGGTAGGTCATCACAAAACGACGTGAGTAGAACTGTCCCGTTTTCTGTTTGATGTACTCCCGGTTCTCGGCGTACGGACCAAAACGAGCGACATCCATCCCAAAGATGTCCTCCTCGGTCTCTCCTTCGATCATCCACTCGGCCAGCGATTTCCCGACCCCTCCACCCTGGAGGAAACCGGCCATCACAGCACATGCTGACCAATAGTTCTTGATCCCGGGCACCGGGCCGACCAGGGGATTGCCGTCAGGTGAGAACGTGAAGGCCCCATTGACCCAGCGGCTGATCCCGGTCCGCTCCAACGCCGGGTAGCGATGCATCGCCAACCCCAACTCATCTGTGATCCGGTCGAGGTCGGGGGTGAGCAGTTCGACTCCGTAGTCCCAGGGAGCACCGTCCATCTGCCAGTGCTTGTGGTCGACTTCGTAGATACCGACCAGCACCCCTTGGTGTTCCTGACGCATGTAGGTGAACCCTTCTAGATCGATCATCATCGGGATCTCACCGTCCATGGCTTCGATCTCGGGGATGTCTTCGGTGATCAAATAGTGGTGAGCGAGCGGTGAGACCGGGGCTTCCCAACCAACCATTCGTCCAACCTGTTTTGCCCAGAGGCCAGCAGCATTGACAACGTGCTCGGCGTGGATCGTTCCCTTCTCGGTGACGACGTCCCAAGATCCGTCGGGGCGATGGTTGAGCCCGATGACCCGGGTGTGTTCGATGACATCGGCACCCCGGTTCTTGGCAGCCTTGGCGTAGGCGTGGACCGCCGCTGACGGGTCGATGTATCCCTCACGATCGGCCCACAGCCCCCCGTAAACACCGTCTGTGTTGATGATCGGGCACCGCTCAGCGATTTCATCGGGCTCCATGAGCCAGCAGTCTTCGATACCCATCGTCTGGTAAATCCGGTAGGTGGCCTGGAGCCATTCCCACCTCTCAGGTGCCGACGCGAAAGTGATGCCACCGGTCATGTGCATCCCGATGTCGTGACCCGACTCCTCGCCGATATCGCCAAGAAGATCGATCGTGTAGGCCTGGAGAGCCGCGATATTGGGATCGGCGTTGAGGGCATGGATCCCACCAGCTGCGTGCCAGCTGGACCCTGCAGTGAGAATCGAACGTTCCAGGATGGCGATGTCCGACCAACCCATCTTTGAGAGGTGGTATGCGACGCTCGCGCCGACGACCCCACCGCCGATAATCGCCACTCTATATTGCGTCCTCAATGGTCCCCTCGGATGGCCTCTTCGAGAATCTCGAGAAGATTCTCGGGATTGGGCTGGACGACGATGGCGGTTGCAGGGGCGATGTGTGATGTGTGGTCTGTCAAGACGGCAACGGAATCGGATTCGACCTGATCGTCGATCACAACAGCCGAGAATTGACCGGGGTCGAGCAGGTTGAGCGCCGAGTTGTCATCCAGAACAGTCACCGGTTCGTAACCGATCTCTGTAAGCCGAGTGGTAACTCCCATCAGGTCTGATGACTGACGCCCTACAAGCAGAACCCGTCTGCGAGTCGCCTTGATCCTCGTGGTCAGACCACGAAGCGCCAACACCAGACGTCCCAGTTGATCGCGAGTTCGGTCGTCGGTGAGATTCAGATCGTTGTCGAACTTGTCCCAAGGCGTCGATATCAGGACCTCAGGCTTCTGGACAAGTCGCAGGTCATTGTGGCGGGCGATATCGCGAAGGTGGTGTTGCGACCTTGCGGTACCAAGACGGCCTCCCGCGCCCAGGATCGCGGCGGGCATCAGGTTTATCGGTGGTGTGGGAGGCCGTGACAGCCAATCCCACACATTCTTGAGAGCACCGGTCAACGAGTAGTTGTACTCGGGCGAAGCGATCAAGAGAGCATCTGATTCGGCAACCTGATTGCGAAGAACCTCGACCGATGTGGGAAAACCGTCAGAAGCCTCGTCGTCTGCGTTGTAAATCGGAATTTCACGGATGTGGGCGATCTCGAGAACCATGTCATCAGGCATCAACGCCCCTGCGGCTCGGAGACACGCAGTGTTATAGGACCGTTTGCGGAGACTGCCGGAAAGGCCGACAACACGGATTGGATTGTCTTTGCTGAACACGCCGGCGGATCCTAGACCGCAAAGACCGAGACCTACTTGTGCCGTTGTATGGCACATGTACCATCTGGCAGCACCAAGCTAGACAAACAACAACCTTTACCGAGGAGTCAGTTCTTGAGCTTTCCCAGTGACCTGGAGATCGCGTACGACGCCACCATTCGACCCATCGAAGACATCGCACTAGAGAATGGACTGGAGAAGAGCGAGCTCATCCCATACGGCGACACCAAGGCAAAGGTCCACCTCGATTCGCTGAGAAGAGTCGGTTCAAACCGATCAGGCAAGTACATCGATGTCACTGCGATCACACCCACTCCCCTCGGCGAGGGCAAAACCACGACAACCGTCGGTCTGACCCAGGGTCTTGGCGCATTAGGTCATAGGGCCATCGCCTCTATTCGCCAACCCAGCCAAGGACCAACCTTCGGCATCAAAGGTGGCGCCGCCGGAGGTGGCTACAGCCAGGTGGTGCCAATGGACGAGTTCAATCTCCATCTAACAGGCGACATTCACGCCATCACTGCGGCTCACAATTTGGTGGCCGCTGCCATCGACGCCCGCTGGTATCACGAGGGTCGTCTCAGCGATGACCGCCTGGAAGCATTGGAACTCGAACGACTCAACATCGATCCCAACAAGCTTTCCTGGCGCCGGGTTCTCGACGTCAACGACCGGGCACTCCGCAACACCATCATCGGACTTGGCGGTGCAGCCGACGGACGACCCCGCGAAGACGGGTTCGACATCTCGGTTGCCAGTGAGTTGATGGCGATTCTGGCTCTTGTCGACGGTGATGATTACGCCTCGGCACTGAAAGATCTCCGGAACCGGTGCAGTCGGGTGGTCATCGGCCAATCCTCTGACGGAGATCTGATCACACTCGAGCAACTCGGGATGGCGGGAGCAGCGACGGTCCTGATGAAGGACACCCTTCACCCGACGTTGATGCAAACCATCGAGGGACAGGCCGCCTTCGTTCATGCCGGCCCATTCGCCAACATTGCTCATGGCAACTCCTCCATCCTGTCCGACAGGATTGCCCTCAAGCTCGGTGACTACGTCATCACCGAGTCTGGTTTTGGAGCCGACATGGGCATGGAGAAATTCATGGATATCAAGTGCCGCGTTTCGGGTCTGGCTCCGGACGTGGTGGTGATGGTGGCGACGGTCCGCGCCCTCAAGACCCACGGCGGCGGACCGCGGGTAGTGCCGGGCCGTCCTCTTGACCCCGCCTACACAGAGGAGAACTTTCCACTTCTCGAAGCCGGCTTGGTCAACCTCGAAGCACAAATCAACAACGCTCGTCGTTTTGGGGTTCCGGTAGTGGTGGCAATCAATGGCTTCCCAACCGACACCGAGGCGGAACACGATCTGATTCGCGACTTCTCGTTGGCCTCCGGTGCCGTGGCCGCGGTGACCAGCCAACACCATGCCAAGGGTGGCGAAGGCGCCAAGGAGTTGGCCGAAGCTGTGGATCACGCCGCCAATCTCGAAAGCGACTTCCAGTTCCTCTACCCACTGGACATTCCGCTCAAAGCAAAGATCGAGACTATCGCCACTGAGATCTACAACGCCGACGGTGTCGAGTACTCGCCGTTGGCTGAACGCCAGCTCGCCGAATTCGAGGATGCAGGATTCGGCGATCTTCCGATCTGCATGGCAAAAACCCATCTCTCGATCAGCCATGAGCCAGCACTGAAAGGAGCGCCGAGCGGATTCACTGTCCCGGTGCGTGAGGTCCGCGCATCGGTCGGGGCCGGTTTCATCTATCCGTTGCTGGGTGAGATGCGCACCATGCCTGGCTTAGGCGCCAAGCCGGCCTACATGCAGGTGGACATTGACGACGACGGAAACGTCGTCGGGTTGTTTTAGGGTCCCAGGAGCCCGCTCCTAGGGCAGCTTCACGTATTCGTAGTCGGCAGGTTTCTGGTCGATGCCCCGCGTCGGCGGCGCAATCCACGGTGCGAAAGCTCCAGGCTCCAGGTAGTGGGGCTGCATAAGACTTTCGATGAACTCCTTGTCCTCAGCGGTGGGTAGCCAGCCATCCCGGGCAGTCGCCCACTCGTCATCTGACAAGATCTCTCCTTCGGGTCCAACGGTCATATCGGAAAACTCGCCGATATCCCGATTGAAGGCAACATGAGGCAAGGTGATCTCGAACTTGATGCCGTGACTGGCGATTTCCCGATTCCAACGTCCGATGCCCCCGAGGCAGTCGTCCATGAAGTCATCCCGAAGCCGGGCATTGAGAGCGTTTAGAGCAGGCACTTCAACCTGAGTTAACTCACCGTCGACCAGTTTCATCACCGGATAAGTATCACTACGGAGCTGGTGGTCGTCTTCGATCCGTTCCTCGTGAAAACGGCCTTTCAACCCGGCATTGAAGAAGTTGGCGGCATTGGTCGACTCCTCAGAGCCGAACAGGTCGAGTGTCAGCGAGTAGTGGAGGTTGGTCTTTCTCTGAATCGTGGGGAGGTCGATAACGCCAAGCCGCCGCACCGCATCCACATTATGTGGATCATCAATCCCAGCTTGTGACATTGCTCGAGCCGTGGCTTCGATCACTCTCTTGACGCCGGTGTAGCCGACGAACATGTGATGAGCCTCCTCGGCAAGCATGAACCGGCAGGTCCGCGAGAGCGGGTCGAAACCCGACTGAGCCAGCGCCTCCAGTTGCATCTTCCCGTCGCGATCGGTGAAGTAGGTGAACATGAAAAAGGACAACCAGTCCGGTGTCTCCTCATTGAAAGCGCCCAGCATCCGGGGTCGCTCCTCGTTGCCCGACTGCCGTCGGAGGAGGTCGTTGGCTTCCTCCCGGCCATCACGACCGAAGTATTTCTGAAGCAGATAGACCATCGCCCAAAGATGGCGACCTTCTTCGACATTGACCTGAAATAGATTTCGTAGGTCGTAGTTCGAAGGGGCGATGCTGCCGAGATGCCGCTGCTGTTCCACCGAAGCCGGCTCGGTGTCACCCTGGATCACGATGAGACGTCGCAACATCGCCCGATATTCCCCAGGGATCTCGTGCCATACAGGCTCCCCTACGTGTTCCCCAAACGGAATCTTGCGATCTGGCTCCTCGGGAGCCAGAAGAATCCCCCACCGATACTCCGGCATCTTGACGAATCCGAACTTTGCCCAGCCTTCCTTCTCGACACTGACGGCGGTGCGTAGATAGACGTCCGTCATCTGGAATCCTTTCGGGCCCATCGACATCCACCAATCGATATATCCCGGATGCCACGTCTCGAGGGCGCGCTGCAGCTTGGGATCCTGTGCCAGACCGACGTTGTTGGGAATCAATGCGTCGTAGTCAACGTCCTGTCTGGTCATCAAACCCTCCTCGTGTCGTACTCGGGCCGGATACCGGTGCCATATCGTCGCAGCGCCCCTTTGTCACCGGATGCGTTCGGTCTCTGAAAAACCCAGTTCTGCCAAGCCGTGAGCCTCCCGAAGATCTTTGTTTCCATGGTCTCGGGGCCAGGAAATCGCAGGTTGGCCTCCAGACCGGTGAGCCCATCGGGTGAAAAGGCAGCCCTCTCCTCGATGATGATCCGAAGCTCGTCATCCCAGTCGAGATCGTCCATGACGTCGGTGACCAACCCGGCCGTCATCGCCTCTTCTGCGTCGAGAGCGCTACCAACCGCGGACCGCGCATTCAGTAGATCCTGGCCTTGGCCCCAGAAGCGGGTCTCCATGCGGGACAGCCCATTCGACATCGGAAGACCGGCGACGTTGCTGGCGGTGAAAGCGAGCCGCGCTTCGTGACCACCCTCTCCGCCCCATGTTCCGATCAGCATGTACGAGCGATCCGCAGCCAGAGTCAGATCGGCGAGAAACCCGCCGAAACACGACTCCGGCTCAATCAAGGCGATGATTGTGCGTGAGGTGAGATCCGCCCGACGTAATACACGAGCCCACAGCAGGTTTACTTCCCGGACAAACCAGTTGTCCCCATTGGAACGCAGATGCTCGTCATATGCGAGCACGGCACCAAGGTCGCCAACGGACGTCAAGATGATCGTGCCAATCTCCAATTCGTTGACCCGGAGATGAAGGAGAACATCATCCAACTCACGGGCGATATGCAAAGGCCAGAAGTCGGAACCCTCGGAAGCTGCGTCGGCAGGGGGATCCGATTCGGGACCAAGAAGTTTGATGGCCGCTGACCGGGTTCCACGGTCGATCGCAACTGTCACCGACGTGTACTCGATTCGATCTTTGGTCATCACTCGCTCCAGGGGTGTCAATGCCACACCATCGCCGGCGTCTGGACGATCCGATTTAGAAGCGAATTCGGCAGCCCGGCTAGCAACGGTCTCATTGAATTTCGACGCCGGTGAGAGTTCATCAACCAGCCCCCACTCCAACGCTCTATCTCCCTTCACTCCTTCCTCCAGCGTGCAGAAGACGTCAGCACGGTCACGTCGCACATGACGTTTGTCGATTAGACGGGTGAGACCGCCAGTTCCAGGAAGCACACCGAGAAGTGGCACCTCCGGCAGGGACACCGCAGCATTTCGATCGTCGATCAGGATTATGTGATCGGTGGCAAGGGCCAGTTCGTACCCACCCCCCGCGGCATTCCCACCGATGGCCGCCAGGTAGTGCTGGCCTGAGTTTCTGGTGGCATCTTCGATTTCATTGCGAGTTTCGTTGGTGAACTTGCAGAAATTGACCTTCAACGCGTGGGGTGCGGAGGCGAGCATCCCGATGTTGGCCCCGGCACAGAACATTCGATCGAGATCTGAGCCGATGACCACGGCACCCACCTCAGGGTGTTCGAATCGCATACGCCGCAACGCATCGGCCAATTCGATGTCGACACCCAGGTCGTAGGAGTTCATTTTCAGCTCGTAACCCGGAAGCAGTCCGCCGTCGGGGTCCACACCCATGTTGAGATACGCAACCCGATCGTCGATCTTCACTGACCAATGGCGGTACGACTCGGGATCCGTCTGGAAGTCGATCACATACCTACGCTAAACCACGTGTTCACCGAGGCCCGCGGGCATCGTCTCGAGTATCAGTGGCTCGGCGCCGAATCCGACTCGACACCGATTGTTTTTCTTCATGAGGGTCTTGGGAGCATCGACCTATGGCGTGGCTTTCCGGCGGACGTTGTTGCTGAGTCGGATCATCCCGGATTGGTCTTTTCGCGGTTTGGGCACGGTCGATCAGATCCACTGATTGGGCCGCGAAGCCCCCGTTTCATGCATGAAGAGGCCCTCGAAGTCCTCCCTGGTCTTGTCGATGAACTGGTTGGCCGGCCGCCGATCCTGGTCGGGCATTCCGATGGCGCATCCATTTCGGTGATCTACGCAGGATCGGGCTACCCGGTGGCAGGCCTGGTGCTCATCGCTCCCCATGTCATGGTTGAGGAGATCGGACTCGCCCAGATCGCCGACCTCAACGCGTCTCATGAGATGAGTGACTTGGCTGATCGTCTCACCAAATACCACGACAAGCCGGAGGCCCTTTTCAGAGGTTGGGCGGACGTGTGGCTGAGCGAAGAATTCCGAGGCTGGAATCTCGAGGAGCACCTGGCGGGGATCAGTTGTCCTGTCCTGATGATCCAGAGCAGAGAAGATGATTACGGCACGCTTGAACATCTCGATCTCATCGAGAGATCCGTAGCGGGGCGGGTAGAGCGTCTCGAGCTTGAAGGGCGCAGCCATTCTCCACACCTTTCGCAGGGTGATTTGGTGACTGGGGCCACGGTGCGATTCATCAATGAAGTCAGCTAGGACCGGACATGCTCAACCTGAACCGCGAGCGCTCCGGTTACCAGCCTCAAGGAGTATTGTCCGCCGCCCCTAGTCAGGAGTACGGATCGAATGAGCGATGGAGACCAGCCGATGAGCGAAGACCCCAAGAACGACGAAATCACCGAGGATGTCGATGTCGAGGTAGTAGCCGTTGACTTGGACGGAGACGGGACCACCGACATGGTGGTGACCACGGTGACCGAATCTGTCGACATAGACGGCGACGGCATCCCCGACGCGGTGAAGGTGACCGAAGTAGCAGAGGTAGATGTCGACGGTGACGGTGTGCCTGACGTCGTGCAAATTACCGAGGTTGCTGCGATCGACGTCGATGGTGACGGCGTACCCGACATCATCCAGGCCACCGAGACAGTTGTCAGCGATGTGGACGGCGACGGCATCCCCGATGTTGTTGAGGTCACGGAGGTCACAGCGGTTGACTTGGACGGGGACGGCGTCCCCGATGCGGTCGAAGTCATCGAGACTGAGGAAACAATCGTCGGTGGTTCAGCGCAAGCCCTGGACGACGACGAAGGCTGAGTCAGCCTGGCGGTTGTAACCGCGAGCGAACACGACAATACAACACCAACCCCAACCAGGGCGCAATCACAATCGCTCCGTAAGCAACAAGCATTGGCACGAAAAGCTGAACCACATCAGATTGACCCGTCGCCAGAGCCACGGCTGCTGCCCCGGCCGCACTCAGGGCGACGACACCACAACTGAAAAACCCAAACGCGCGAACCAGCCCGCGATCAATCCCCATGCGGCGAAGGTTATGCGAGACACCTCGCGACGTTGAGAGCCATTGTCGAAAGTACCCACCAGGACTAGTTCCCGGACCGACTACTTGGCCCGGCGGGCGAGCAAGAGATCTGTCGCCTCTTCGGGCAAAATTTCCGACCCCGGAAAGAGCACGTAGTCACGCTTTACCGGCGAATTGGGAAAGTACCGGAGCGGGATGGCCTTTTCGCTTGCGATCAAACTGTCTCGTAACTCGTCGGGCACTTTGAAGGCGAGACCGACGGGTGTCAGCGAGCCAACGATTGTTCCGTCGCGATACAAGGCTGCTCCGGAGAAAAAGTGACGAACTTCGAGAGGGCCAACACGATCGTCGGTTCTCATCCATTCTTCGGCCAGTTGTTGGAGTTGCGTCAGATAAGGCTCGGCGATCTCGAAAGGCTAGAGCGCCCTTGATGGGAAGCATCGGGTTGGCAAATCTCTCCATAGCCCAGCTCACCATGTAGACATACGTCACTCGACAGGAGGTTGGCGTGGCGGCAGAGGTAACAATCAGACGGCGATTGGAGTGGATGGACACTGATGCGGCCGGGATATGGCATCACTCAACCGTCATCCGATGGGCGGAAGATGCCGAAGCCGAGCTACACCGTCAGCTCGGGATCGTCAGCAGGACCTTTGGAGCAACACCACGCGTCAACATCGACTTCAACTTTGGCGCGCCGCTCCGCTTCGATGATGAGGTGGACGTCACCTTGAGCGTCGCTTCGATGGGCGAAACCTCGATCACCTATCAGGTCTCTGTTGATCGGGATGGCGAGACACTCGCCGCCGGAAAGATGGTTGCGGTTCTCATCGACGCAACCAGCGGATCCAAGAAACCCTGGCCGGACGATATGCGACGGTTGCTCAGTCCGTCCGAAGCATGAACCTCTGGATCTTCCCAGTTGCAGTCCGGGGAAAGTCCTCCACAAACTCGACGATGTGCGGGTACTGATATCGGAGCAGGGTCTCTTTGCACCACTCTTGAAGCTCGCTGATTTCCGGCTGCTCAGAACTCTCGGTCAGGATCACAAACGCTGTGATGCGTGAGGTGCGGTCGATCTCGGCCCGGACGACCGCTGCCTCGCTGATGGAGGGATGTTCCATCAGTCGGTTTTCTATCTCGATCGGACTCACCCAGAGGCCACCGATCTTCATCATGTCGTCTACTCGTCCCTCATACACGTAGTAGCCGTCGGAGTCCCGGTGATAGCGATCACCGGAAGCGAACCACTCGCCCACCAACTTCGATCTTGTGCGTTCGACCTGATGCCAGTAACCAGTGAGCGCGCTCGAACCCTTCACCCATAGCTCCCCAGCTTCCTCGTCCTCGATGAGTGTCCCTTCCGGGTCACGAATCTCCAGCTCGTAACCCTCAACGGGGCCACCGGATGTTCCTGGCTTGACCTTGTCAACGCGGTTGGAACAGTAAATGTGAAGCATCTCGGTTGAGCCAAGACCGTCGAGGATCTCGATGCCCGTACGCTCGCGGAAGCGCCGCCAGGTCTCCGGTGGCAAAGGCTCGGCAGCGGAGATGCCCAGACGGACTGATGACCAGTCGACCTCGTCGAACTCGGGAAGCGCCAAAAGCGCGTTGTAAAGCGCCGGAACCGAGAAGTAAAGGCTGGGCCGATGGGTGGTCACCCGCTCCAACAGGGCGGCCGGGGTGGGACGGCCAGTGAGATAGATCGAGGTGGCTCCCACCGACAGCGGAAATGTGAGGTTGGCGCCAAGTCCATATGCATGGAACATCTTGGTGCTGGAAAAGACGATGTCGTCGTCTGAGATCTCGAGTGTCGGCCAGGCGTAGTGCCGTGCCGTGGCAGCGACATTGGCGTGACGGTGCACAACCGCTTTGGGAAGACCCGTCGAACCTGAGCTGTACAACCAAAAGGCAGGATCGTCCTGGTGGGTGTCGACCGGGTCGAATTCACTGTCTCCTTCAGCCATCCACTCACCCAACATCTCCCCGCTAATGGATCGCACTTCGGGTCTGGCCTTCAGTTGGGGAAGGACCTTTTCTGCAAAGACAGAGTCAAAGATCGCGGCAACTCCGTACGAATCGTCCAGGAAATAACCAAAGTCATCGGGGCGGGCAAGGAAATTGACCGGGATCGGGATCGCGCCCATCCGCATTGCACCCAAGAACGCCGCCGGGAAAGAAGGGGTGTCATCCAAGACCAACAACACGCGCTCGCCTCGTCGCACTCCAACGTCGACGAGACGGGTGGCCACGCGGGAGGCCGCAGCGTGAATGTCAGCGAAAGTCCACTTCTCGTCAGCCGCCGTGATGACGGCCGTCTTGTCGCCACGCCCGGCTTCGAGGTTGTAGTCGAGGATCGAGCTGACGTTGGGAGTCGTCTGCATGGCCTCAAACGTACCGCCCCTTCGCTTAGCCTGCGTCTCACACATGAGAGAGACACGACGTGGAAGAGGTGGAGAACCACAACTGACGGTGATCTTTTGGCGTGACATTCCCGCCCAGGTGAAAGCCAGATCCGGCCGCGAGCGCGTCAGTGCCAAACTCCCCGATCGATTCATGGTCTCGGTGGACGCTGCCGCCACCAAAGCGGGGAAGACTTCGAATGACGACTACATCGCAGAATGGCGCGAGGAAAGCCGTGCGTGTGGTCCAGAGCTTGGATTGGAGGTGGACCGCGAGGCCGATAAAATCGCCTCGATCTACCCGAGCGAACTGGTCAAAACATACGTTCGCAATGGTGGTTGGGCACCAAGCGGTAGGCCTTCCGTTGCGCCTAACGAATCTCCATGAAGTCTGCTTCCTCACATTCCTCGACCATCCGGCGAATGTCGTCATAGTCCCCCGGACCCACCGACACCCACGTATCAACCGTTCCCAAATCGAGGATTTCACGGCCCTCAGGAGTGGTGTCGAAATTGATCAGAACGTCCCGCACGGTGTCCTTGAAGTCTTGGTCGAAGCGTTTCGACACTGCAACAGGTTGAATTGTGGAAGGGCCGACGGCGTCGATCACCTTGACGTGGTTCGTAATCTCCGGGTGGTCTCGCATCTCGATGGCAAGAACCTGGGAGTCGATGGCTGACGCATCCACTTCCCCTGCCGCAACCATGCGGACCGATGTTTCGTGAAATCCGGCGTCGATGACCTCCGAGAAGAACCCACTGGTTTCACCGATCGACACCAGGTGATGCCTGGTGATCCCATACCCCGACTGAGACAGCGGCTCGTTGAACGACCAACTCCTACCGCGTAAATCCGTAAACGACTCGGCGTCGCTGTCCTTGTGGACGATGACATCTGAGAAGTAGATCGGCCTCCCTCCATACCTCTCACCTTGAAGAACCGGTGCGGCGATCGGCTCAGCCGGTGATATGCCTTCCTTTTCGAACATCACATAGGGAAGACTGCACACAAAGCAGATGTCGTTGACGTCGTTCCGACAGTTTTCGTAGTCGGTCTCGACAACGAGTTCGGTACTCATTCCAAGGGCTTCACCAACGCCGTCAGCGATTGCTTGATAAACCGACAACATGTTGGGGGCGAGAAACGTCCCGAAGCGAAGATCAGCCATGGTCCGACTCTACGGCCCAGCGGAAGGCACGGCTGTCGTCGGCTCAGGGTAGGTTGCCGGAATGAAGTTCTTTGGCCTTCCTAGATCAGCACGTTTAGGTGCTGTCCTCACGGCATTGGCAGTGGTCGTGACTTCATGTGGTGGCACGGACGGAGCCGAACCGACTTTTCCCCTGACAACTCGGGGCACGCCGACACCGACGGCCGCGGCGGCGCCAACAACCTCCGATGAGACAGTCGAAGTCGAAGCGCCTGAACTGGGCGGGACCGACTGGGTTGTGAGCAACTACAGCCAGGGACCGGGCGTCATGACCAATGTCTGGAAGACAGACGTGACCATCGCCTTCGCCGCAGACGGGACGTTCTCGGGGTCCGCGGGATGCAACGATTACGAGGGCACCTGGACAGTCTCCGACCCTTACGACGAGTTCACCCCCGGCGTCCCCGATGCCAACGACGGTCAGATTCTGACGTTTGATTCATTGAGCTGGACAGAAATCGCTTGCGACGATGAAGACATCATGGAGCAGGAGACCGAGATTCTCGACCTACTCCAGCGTGCGGGACGATGGGTCCTGATCCGAGAAGTCTTCAATCTCCGTGATTCTGAAGGAGCCTTCCTATTCGACACCGAGGCCGCCTAAGCCGAAGGAGATACCGGTGAGCGCGCTCAGCTTGGGATGTCGACCAGTTGATCTTCGCGACGTTGCCTGCCGGCGTCGTTGAAGGCTTTGACCGTGACTGCTACCGCCAACACGCCGACAAGGGCAACAGGGGGGAACCAGAAGAAGAGGATTAGCCCTGTTGCGGGGAGTGTGCCGACAGCGATCATGGTGCTGCCGAGTCTCTGATTGCGTGTTCGAATGGTTAGCCCGGCGATTATCACCAATGCGGCCGCGACGGCGACTACGGCTGCGACGATGCGCCCGTAGAGCGGTCCTCCGTCGTCCTCGAGCATATTGCCGATTCCGAGGAAAGCCATTCCGAAGGCGATGAATCCGGCGGCCACGCGCCACCATCGCTCTTTGAACGTGTTCATGATCGTCTCCTTTTCTTCAGTTCGCACCTGGTGGTGCTCGTCGCTAGATGTATCAAATGCGAGGTCGAGGGTCCGTTCGCTGAATACGAGGTTGGCGGTCCAGGCTCCAGAGACAAGAACGATCAGGCCAGTGGGCGATATGAGCGATGGCAGCAGCCCAACAATGAAAAGCCGTGATCCGGAAACAAACCGGCTGCGCTGGATGATCAACCCGAGGAGCATGAGAGCCACGCCGACACCTGCTATTGCCGTGAGGGTCCAGCGAAGCGCGGCATTGTCGGAGGGTCCGATCACCAGGTTTGATATTCCGATCAGCCCCAGTACGAAAGTGAACACGACATGGATGGCAACAAACGCGAGCCAGATGGGTCGACTTCGGTTGGACGTCATTTTCGGGTTCCTTTCGTCTTTGCGGGCGTGTTGGCGCAACATGCGGACTCGCCACCACAGGTCAGCCGGAATCCCTCTTAGGCATCTCCCGAGGACACCCCCGATTCCCTCTCGGGTTTGTTCGTAGAGGTCGCTTTCGATCTCGCTCCTCCGGCGGTCACCGACCTCTGCGGAGAGCCCGCCGGTGTACCTGGCGGCCCAGGAACGGGTGAATCGCACCCCAACGGCGGCATCGCCGCTCATGGGGTTGCATACCCCTCTTGGGGTCTTGGCTGCGCTCTTCGGGCGGCGTCGAGTCGGGACAGCGCTACCTCACCGGCACCGGTGATCTGATACAACCTCCGCCGCGGCCGACCCTCGTCGGCGGCTATTTGAGGATCTTCCCAATGAGATTCCAACAGCCCCGCGGTCTCCATGCGCGAGAGGGCCTTGTAAAGCGTGCCGTGAGCAGTAAGACGTCGAGCCTCGTCCGATCCCTGGAGGTGCTTGGCCATCTCAAAACCGTGGAACTCGGTGCCAGAACTCACAGCCACTCGGAGGATCGACTCCTCAATCGGAAGAATCGATCCCGCTTTTCTACGCATAATCCAAGAATAGGAAGATATAGTCCTATTGTCAACCAAGGAAGGAAGTGGCTACGCCGCATCGTGGAAATTTCTTCTGGACGACCTACTAACACGGCCAGCGGTTATTCCTGCTGATGATTCGCTGGACGCGTAGATAACAGCCTGCAGCTGATCTCTCACTTGAGAACTAGTCACGCTCCCCAATGCAATCCATAGGGCGACCACTCCCACCAGAAACATGGCACTCCCTGCGATGGACCACGGGTCACCAGCCACAATCCCGGAGATCAGAAACGTAACACTGCTCAGAATGAAGACGATCCAGCCGAAAGTCTCCAAACCTTTCATCAGCCGTTCCGGATTTTGACCTCGGCAACGATCGCCGGAACGATCTGGCTCAGATCACCGACCACCGCGTAGTCGGCTTTGGTGACCATCGGCGCCTCGGCGTCAGTGTTGATGGCGATGATCGTCTTGGAGGCCATCATTCCCACCCAATGCTGGATGGCACCGCTGATTCCACATGCGATGTAAAGCTCGGGAGCAATCACTGTCCCCGTTTGCCCAACCTGATCGGAGTGGGGACGCCAGCCGTTGTTGGTCACGACACGAGAACACCCGACAACGCCACCGAGGAGACCGGCGAGTTCCTCCAAAGGCCCGAACCCCTCCGGACTCCCCACCCCGCGACCACCACTCACCACAACTGGGGAGGTGGCAAGGGTGACACCTTCGGTCATGACTACCCGGTCGACAATCTTGGTCACCAGGTCGGCATCTGAAAGCTCCGGTGTGAACACTTCGACAATGGGGTCACCTTGCGAATCAGCGGGAGAGGCTTCGACAGTGTGCTCGGCGATCGTGACCAGCTTGATCAGCGCGTCGAGCGTCGTCGATTCCAAAAGTGATCCGCCCCACCGGGTACGCAAGATGTCCCACTCGTCAGGGTCCGCATTTATCTCGACACAATTGGCCACCATCGGGAGACCGGTTATCGCACCGACGTGGGCCATCACCTCATTGCCCCGCTCGTTGCCGGTGGCAACCACGGCCTCCGGCGAAAGCGACGTGGTCAGCTGAGCGAGAGCCGATCCCCACGCCATCGGGTTGTAATCGTGGAGACCATCCGCCTCAATCACATGTTGGACCGCAACCCCATACCTCCCGAGACCATCTATCTCGACGCCGATCACGGCGGCATGCAGATCATCGTCCAGCAACCGCGCCAGTGTCAGCCCCTGAAGGCTGCTCTCCTCGATTTCACCGCGGTCGTGTGTGATCAGGACCAGGATCATGAACCAAGCACCTGAAGCTCCTCGAGCAAATCCACCACCGCCGAGGCGGCATCGGGCCCGGTACCGAGAATCATGGTTTGGCTTACCTCAACTTCCGGCGTGATCAGGCGATTCATCGATTGACCGCTTCCGGTCTTGCCCTGCTCCATTTGTTGGACCTGGACCTTCTTGGCATTGAGCCTGCCCTTTAGCGTTGGGTAACGGGGGAGATTGATCCCCTCCTTGACCGCCACCACTGCCGGCAGGGGTACCTGGTACATCTCTGAGCCGGAGGGTGTGTCACGACGGAGTCTGACCCCATCGTCGCCAATCTCGATCCCCTTGATCCCCGAAACGATTGGCCGGCCAAGAGCATGAGCGACCCGTATGCCCACCTGGTAGCCACCGGAGTCAGCGGACTCGTTCCCAAACAGGATCAGATCAAAGCCGCCATTGGCCTCCAATTCCTGGATCGCCGCGGCCAGCGCCGTGGCGGTGGAGATCGGATCCCAATCGGAACCATCGGTGGGGACCAGCAGCGCCTCGTGGGCACCAACCGCCAAGGCGGACCGCAGCTGATCTTCAGCATCACCAGGACCAAGTGTCATCACAGTGACAGTCCCACCCTGCGTCTCAGTGATGCGAACTGCCTCTTCGACTGCACACTCCTCGTGTGGGCTAACCGCGAACGACAACAGGTTGGTGTCGATGGCTTGAGCATCATCGGTAAGAACGATCTTGGCCCCAGGTGCCGGAACCCGCTTCACGCAGACGAGGATTCTCATTTCATTCGTTGGTTGTCGGGATCGAAGTAGGGCCGACTTCCTGCAACCGCCACTTTCACCGGGTAAAGCTCGTTCATGTACATCACATGAAGGTCGGTCCCCTCGACCGCGTGCTGGGGCGGTAGATAGGACAACAACAGGTACTTACCTGTCGAGGGGCTGGCGCCGGCACTGGTGACCCGGGAAACCCGACCTTTGGCATCGAGGATGCGAGCACCATCCAGGGTGAGGATCGGCTCATTGCCGCCGGTTGGGTAGCGAGGGATGCCCGCGGCTGATGTGTGGTCTTCGATGGTGAGGGTGCAGAGGATTGCCGCCGGGTTCTCTTCACGGGCTTCTAGATAGGCCTTCTTACCGATGAAGGGGGCGGCTTTGACCCGGGGACGAGCCAGACCCGCTTCCACTGGGTTGTACTCAGACTCCAACTCGGCCCCCATCAGGCGATAACCCTTCTCGAGACGGCCCGTGGTGCCATAGACACCAGCCCCGACGGGAACAATCCCGAATTCCTCGCCGGCCTCCCAAAGTGCGTCCCAAAGATCGAGACCGTGCGCCATGTCGGTGTAGATCTCCCAGCCGTAGTCACCGACGTAGGAGATCCGAAGCAGTCTCACGGGGATCGAGCCGATCATCACTTCCTTGCTGAACCCATAAGGGAGCGCATCATCTGAGACGTCATCGTGGGTGACCTTGGCCATCACGTCACGTGCATTCGGGCCCCAAAGACCAACAGTGCAAATCTCTGAGGTGACGTCCCTGAAGACGACCGAGCCGTCATCGGGTAGGTATCTGCGAAACCAATGACTGTCCTTGGGTCCGTCGAACCCACCCGAGATGATCCGGTAGTGATCCTCACCGAGACGAATAAGCGTCAAGTCTGCCTTAAAACCACCGTCTTCTGTCAAAAGAGGTGTGTAAATCGAGCGTCCCACCGCCAGGTCGCACTTGTTGACAGTCATCTTCTCGACATATTCGACGACACCGGGACCACTGACCTCAAATATGGCAAAGGCGGTTACGTCGACCATTCCAACCCCGTCCCTCATGGCGAGATGCTCGGCGTTCTGGATCGGTGACCACCAGCGGGCGTCCCATTCCGACGGTCGTTCCGGGATTCGGTCGGCATACTTCTCGACCAACGGGGCGTTGGATTCGTACCAGTGAGGCCGCTCCCAATTTCCCGCTTCGAAGTGGACGGCGCCCAGATCCGAGGTTCGCGGGTGGAACGCGCTGAGTCTCAGGTCACGTCTCGTTTCCCATTGCTCTCTCGGATGGACGATGCCGTAGGTCTTGTTGAAGTGCTCCGAGCACCTGGCGAGGATGTGCTCCTCGGTCCGCTGGTTTTTGTAAAAGCGGGCAACGTCCGATGCGTGAGGGTCGATTTCGGGATAACCCTGGGTCATCCACTCAGCCAACGCCCGGCCTGTGCCCGGGCCTTCCTTGATCCAGATGGCGGCACACGACCACACACCCTTGACTTCAGTCTCGCCCACCAATGGCATCGCATCGGGAGTAAGTGAGAGCAACCCGTTGATTCCGTACCGCATCTCCGCGTCACCAAGAAACGGCATGAGCTCAAGCGCCTGCTCGAGTTGGGGATCGAAATCCTCCTCGGTCAACGGAAGCTCAGTCGGTGAGAGTCGAGCCTCGTCGATCGAGGGAATGGTGTCGGCATGATGAAATATCGGCCGGTGGGCGTATGAACCCACCTCCATCGAGCCTCCGGTCTGGCGCTCGTAACAAAATGTATCCATGTCGCGGACGATCGGGTAGCCGATCTCGTTGCCGGTGTCCTGAAGAACTGCCAGCGGACCGACGTCAATCATCTGATGCACAGCTGGAGTGAGCGGAATGGAGGCGCCTGCCATGTTGGCGATCCGCGGCGACCAAACCCCACAGGCGACGACCAGATGGTCACACTCGACGCGTCCCCGGTCAGTGACCACCGCCCTGACCCGGTTGTTCTCGACCGCAACGTCGAGCACCTCGGTGTTTGGCGAAACAGTCAGAGCGTTTTTCGACATTGCGCTCTCCCGCATCAAGGTTCCTGCTTGGAGGGAATCGACCACTGAGACACTTGGGGTGTACCAGCCCCCAACGAGAATCGACTCGTCGATGAAAGGGACGTGCTCTTTGACCTGGGCCGGAGTGAGTAGCTCGGACTCGATGCCCCAAGCCTTCGCTGACGTCATCCGTCGCCGGAACTCCTCCATACGGATCTCGCTACGAGCTACCTCGATGCCGCCACTCGTGGTGTTCACTCCCATTTCCTCGTATTGACGCTGACTGTCAAGAGTGAGGTGTGCCATCTCTTTGTTGTGGTCGACTGGGAAGATGAAGTTGGAGGCATGACCAGTGGAGCCGCCAGGGTTAGGCAACGCTCCCTTGTCGATCTGAAGAATGTCCTTCCAACCCAGGTCAGCAAGATGGTGAACCACGGAGTTGCCAACTATGCCGGCGCCGACAACGACGACGTTGGCCGATGCGGGGATGTCGCTCAATTGTCCTCTCCTATGAACGGGTGACGGGGTGTGCAGGTGCACACGTTTGGCCGGTACTGCTTCCCAAGATCATGGGTCGTGTTCTAGACTGCCGCTTACGGCAGAATCCCACTGTACAGTACACGTCCCACATCGTGGAACTCCTGAAGGAGCACAGATGAACGTAGATGAGCTAGATCTCAGTTCTCTGTCCGACGAAGACTTGGTCGCGCAGATGCATGACGATCTCTACGACGGTCTCGCCGACGAGATCGACGAAGGAACCAGAATCCTTCTCGGTCGTGGCTGGACACCAGCAGCGACTCTCAACGATGCCCTGGTTGAGGGCATGCGCATCGTTGGCATCGACTTCCGTGACGGAATTCTCTTTGTGCCTGAGGTGCTCCTCGCCGCCAAGGCGATGAAAGCGGGTATGGCGATCCTCAGACCACTTCTCGCCGAAACAGGCGCCGAACAGGTCGGTTCGGTTGTCATCGGCACCGTTAAAGGCGACATTCACGACATCGGGAAGAATCTGGTCGCAATGATGCTCGAAGGGGCCGGATTTGAAGTTCACAACCTCGGGATCAACACCGATGCCGATGAGTTCATCCAGGCCCTCGACGAGCACAAGCCTGACATTCTCGGGATGTCTGCTCTCCTGACCACAACCATGCCTTACATGAAGGTCGTCATCGACACGATGGTTGAGAAAGGGATCCGCGACGACTACATCGTTCTTGTGGGCGGTGCACCGCTCAACGAAGAATTCGGGGACGCCATCGGTGCCGATGGCTACTGCCGCGATGCAGCCGTCGCAGCCGACACCGCAAAGCGCATGGTCACGGAGAAGCGTGCTGCTGCCGCCGCCGCCAGCTAGCGCTCCCGCCAAATCTGGGGGACGACCCCCAAGCCCCGGCCCTGCTGTCCTCGTCATTGGTTGTGGCGCTCTGGCCCGTGAGCTCCTCGACATCGTGGAAAGCAACCATCTCGACAACGTGCGTGTTGAGTGCCTCCCGGCCATTCTCCACAACACCCCCGACAAGATTGCTCCCGCCGTACGTGAGCGCTTGGAGAAGGCCCAGGGTTACGACAAGGTGTTCGTGGCTTACGCCGACTGTGGGACCGGTGGCCATCTCGACACGGTGATCGAAGAGTTCGGGGCGGAACGTCTCGATGGAGCTCACTGCTATCAGTTTTTTGCGGGCCAAAGCGAATTCGAGAAGATCCAGGAAGCCGAGATCGGAACCCTTTACCTCACCGACTACCTGGCGAGGCATTTTGACCGGTTTGTGTGGCAAGGCCTTGGACTCGACCGCTATCCCCAACTTCTAGAAGACTATTTCGGCAATTACACACGAGTCATGTACCTCGCTCAGACCGACAACCCGGAGCGCACCGAGCAGGCACAAGAGGCTGCCGACCGGCTTGGACTCAAGTTCGAGAGACGTTTCGTCGGCTACGGGGAAATGGAACCTGCCCTAGTCGCGATCTCGCGAACCTCAGGTAGTCGCGTACCGCAAGCGGTACGTCACCGTATCCAGTCGGAATCCGCTCATCTTCGCGAGATCAAAAGGCCAGCCAGATGACCCACACCGTTCTCAGTTCTGCCAGCAAAGAGGTGGTCATGGGGTTCGACCGGCCGTTTGTGATCATTGGCGAACGTATCAACCCGACCGGTCGGAAACTGCTCGCCGCCGAGATGAAAGAAGGCGACTATTCACGCGTCGAGACCGACGCTCTCGCCCAGGTTGAGGCCGGAGCTCACATGCTCGACGTCAATGCAGGCATCCCCCTTGCCGACGAACCGGCAATCCTTGCCCAGGCCGTCAAACTGGTGCAGAGCATCACCGATGTCCCGCTGTCGATCGACTCGTCGATTGTGGAGGCGCTCGCATCTGGCCTCGCGGTGTATCAGGGCAAAGCACTGGTCAACTCGGTAACGGGTGAAGAAGAGCGACTCGAAGCCGTGCTTCCCCTTGTGGCCAAACACGGAGCAGCGGTTGTCGCTATCAGCAACGATGAAACTGGCATCTCCGAAGACCCAGACGTCCGATTCGAAGTGGCAAAGAAGATCGTCAACCGGGCCTCCGACTACGGGATCGCGCGCGAAGACGTTGTGGTCGATCCCCTGGTCATGCCGATCGGAGCGATGCCCACGGCGGGTCAACAGGTCTTTCGACTAGTCCGCCGACTTCGAGACGAGTTGAAGGTCAATTCCACGGTCGGCGCCTCCAATATCAGTTTTGGGCTTCCAAATCGAATCGGAATCAACTCCGCGTTCCTCGCTATGGCCGCCGCCAGTGGCCTCACCTCGGCGATCACCAACCCTCTCGAACCCGAAGTACGTCAATCGGTGATGGCCGCCAACGTCCTCAATGGTGTCGACCCTGATTGTGTCAGCTGGATCAAAAACTATCGCCAACCAACCGAGAATGGCGACCGAGAACGTCGACGCACCGGACGAAGGAATCGTGGCTGAGGATGCCCGCGTCCTTTTCACCCCGTCGGGAAGACAGGGTGACGTAGCCCGCGGGACCAATGTTCTCGATGCCGCCCGCGCCCTTGGTGCAGATCTGGACACGATCTGTGGCGGTCGTGGAATCTGCGGCCGATGCCAGATCCAACTCGGATCGTCCAAGACGATTGCTCTCGACCCCTCTCGGATCTCTGACCCCAACCTGGTTGAGCTCAACTACCACGGAGCCCGTCCCCTGCGCGAGGGGAACCGTCTTGGATGTCAGACCCAGATTCTCGGCGATGTTGTCATTGCGGTCCCACCCGACAGCCAGGTTCACCGCCAGGTCGTGCGCAAACGCGCCGAAGTGCCCGACATCGACGTCGACCCGGTGGTCAGGCTCTTCTATGTCGAGGTTCAAGAATCGGCCTTGGATGACGCCACAAGTGACCAGCGACGGGTGCTCCTAGCCCTCGAAGATCAGTGGGAGTTGACCAACCTCACAATCGACTCTCGAACCCTACCCGAACTGCAATTGGGGCTTATAGAAGGCAAAGGGTCAGTGACAGTCGCTGTTCATGACGGTGCCGAGATCACGGCTGTCTGGCCGGATTTTCGGGACCGTTCGTTAGGCGTCGCCTTCGACGTCGGTTCCACCACAATCGCCGGCCACCTCTGCGATCTCACCAGCGGCGAGTTGCTCGCCAGCCACGGTGAGATGAATCCACAGATCCGCTTTGGCGAAGACGTCATGAGCCGGGTCTCTTACGCAATGATGAACGATGGAGGGGCGGAGGAGTTGACCAGGGTTGTTCAAGAGGCACTCGACTCAGCCATTGCCAACCTTGCTCACGAGGCGGGTGTTGAACGAGAAGACATCCTTGAGATTGTCCTCGTCGGGAACCCGATAATGCATCACCTCTTCTTGGGACTCGACCCCACTCCCCTGGGGGCCGCACCTTTCAGCCTTGCTACCGACCAGGCAGTGAGGATCGATGCAAGGGACCTGGGCCTCACAATCCATCCGCAGGGTCGGGTCTATGTGCTCCCATGCATCGCAGGACATGTGGGCGCAGACGCAGCCGCAGCCATGCTTTCGGAGGCACCACAACAGAGCGGCGCAATCCAACTTCTTGTCGACGTGGGGACCAACGCCGAGATTATCCTCGGAAACTCTGAGCGAATCCTGGCTGCCTCCAGTCCCACCGGCCCGGCGTTTGAGGGTGCACAGATCTCTTCGGGTCAACGTGCCGCACCCGGCGCCATCGAAAGGGTTCGGGTCGATGCCGAAACCCTCGAACCACGGATTCGTCTCATAGGTGGTGAGCACTGGTCCGATGAACAAGACTTCTATCTTGAAACCAAAGCCACTCCAATCACCGGTATATGCGGGTCCGGAATCATCGAAGTCATCGCAGAGCTCTTCTTGGCAGGCATCATCGACGAAGACGGGGTCATCAAGGGCGACGTGCCCACCGATCGCGTCGTCCCTGACGAGCGGACCTTCGCATATGTGCTTTGGGCCGACCCGCAGATTCTCATCACCCAGGCCGATGTCAGGGCAGTCCAACTCGCCAAGGCGGCTCTGCTCGCCGGGGCACATCTACTTATGGATCACTACGGCACTGACACAGTTGACCAGATCCGCTTGGCCGGTGCTTTCGGCAGCCACATCGACCCTAAGTACGCCATGGTGCTTGGAATGATCCCCGACTGCGATCTCAATTCTGTTTCGGGCGCCGGAAATGCCGCCGGGTCGGGAGCGATCATGGCCCTGCTCAGCAAGGCAGCCCGGAACGAAGTCGAAAATCTGGTCGAATCGGTAGAGAAGATCGAGACAGCCACCGAACCGAAGTTCCAGGAACATTTCGTTTCGGCCTTGGGCATCCCCCACAAGACCGCTGATTATCCAAAACTCTCCCAGGTCGTCACTCTCCCCGTGCGAACAGAAGGGGTGCGTCGTCGTCGCAGAGGACGGAGAAAGAGCAATGGCTGAACGAGCCGGACGCCGGGGAGGCGGGCGAGACGCGAGACGTGCCGCCAGGTCGGCCAGCGCAGCCGAGTTTCTCCCGTACATCACCCGCAAAACCGAACCGCCCAACATCCTCTCCGAAGACGGCCTTGAGACGATCGAACACAACGCCGACACCATCTTGGAGGAAGTCGGAATCGAGATGGTCGACTTCCCTGAATCCCTCGAGATCTTTGAAACGGCCGGCGCCAAAGTCGATGGCACCCGTGTCAGATTCCCCCGCGGGATGTGCCGGGAGATCATCACCGCCACCACACCGTCACGGTTTACACAGCACGCACGCAACCCGGTCCGGTCGGTCGAAATCGGTGACCCCCACATGGTTATGGCCCCCGCCTACGGCTCCCCCTTTGTCAGAAGTCTGGAGGACGGACGCCGCTACGCCACTATCGAGGACTTCGGGAACTTCGTAAAGCTCGTGTACTCCTCACCACAGATGCACCACTCCGGGGGCACCGTTTGCGAACCGGTTGATCTACCTGTCAATAAACGCCATTTCGACATG